>CALKWG010000254.1 GCA_938004315.1 uncultured Spirochaetaceae bacterium | reverse complement strand
GAGATCGTATTCGGTGACTGGAGTTCAGACGTGTGCTCTTCCGATCTGCTCAATGCCCTATCTGGGAAGCGACCGCGAGGTGGACATACGAGAGCTTCAGGACCTGCGCGCCTTCGCCGCCGGCAAGGGCATACGCTGCATCATCAATTGCTCGGCCTATACCAACGTAGACAAGGCCGAGGAAGAAGAAGAGCTGGCGCGCGGCATCAACGCCCTGGGCGCGGGTAATATAGCGCTCGTGGCCCGAGAGCTGGGGGCCGTGATGATCCACGTCTCTACCGATTACGTCTTTAGGGGCGACGCCGATCGGCCCTACGAAGAGGCCGATCCCATGGACCCCGCCGGCGCTTACGGCCGTACCAAGGCTGAGGGGGAGCGCCTGGTGGCCGCCGCCGCCCGGCGGCATTATATCGTGCGGACCGCCTGGCTCTACGGCCGCTACGGCCCCAATTTCGTCTACACCATGCTCAAGCACATGAGGGTTAAGCCCGCCCTGAAGGTGGTCAGCGACCAGCGGGGTACGCCGACTTGGGCCTACGACCTAGCCCACGCCCTGGCAGACCTTGCGTCTAGGAAGGAAGGGCCCTACGGCACCTACCACTACACCAACGAGGGGCAAACCACCTGGCACGGCTTCGCTACGGAGATCGAGCGACTAGGCCGCGAGGCGGGCATTTTGCAAAAACCCTGTACGGTCGAGGCGATCAGGAGCGACGAGTACCCCTCTAAGGTTAAGCGGCCGGCATGGTCGGTCCTGAGCAAGGCTAAGGTCCGCCAGGCGTTGGGCCTCTCTACGCCCGACTGGCAGGCGAGCCTGGCATGCTTCATGGCCCAGGCCCCAAGCTGGCCGGAGCTTAAAACGCGCATCGAGTAAGAACCATAAGAAAGGAATCTTAGTATGGCAACGCGCACGTTCAAGAATATCATGGTCACCGGAGGCGCCGGCTTCATTGGCAGTAACTTCATCATGTACCTCCTGGGGAGCCAGTCCGGCTTTTCTGGGCGTGTCATTAACGTAGATAAGCTCACCTACGCGGGCAACCTGTCCAACTTGGCGGAGGTTGAGAGAAAGCACGGCCAGAAGGGCGACGGGCGCTATGTCTTTGAGCGCGCCGATATCGTGGACCGCCCCGCCAGATCGGAAGAGCACACGTCTGAACTCCAGTCACCGAATACGA
>CALKWG010000253.1 GCA_938004315.1 uncultured Spirochaetaceae bacterium | reverse complement strand
GATCGTATTCGGTGACTGGAGTTCAGACGTGTGCTCTTCCGATCTGACCCTCGGCCCCGCCCTGGCCAAGCCTAAAGCCTACGCCCTGCATTACCTCGACGAACGCCTGCCCCAGCTCACGCGTCGGCTCTTCGCGCGCAACTGGCCACAGACCTTAAGCCCGGCCGAGCGAGCCCGCTGGCGATCCTTCTGCGCCGGCCGCCTCCTTTGCCCGCGCATCGAGGGCGCGACCGACCTGGCCGGCTTCGATAAGACCGTGCAGAGCCTTCTTTCTAGCCTGGACACCCCGCCAGAGAAGAAGGCCATACTCCTTAAGCTCATCGAATATAGAAGATGGCTCGACGAGGAGGTGCTCTCGTATAGCGACGGCGCCGCCGATAAGGCGGCCGAACAGGCGGCCGTCGGCGAGGCCGCGCCGCCCGCGGCGGACGGGCACCGAGCCCCCCGCGCCCCCAGGAGCCGGCCGTGAACGCCCCCGACCGCGCGCGGCTGCCCGCGCTCCGCGGCGACGCGCGCTTCTATCGCGACCTTGCGCGCATAGCCGTGCCCATAGCCCTGCAGAACCTCATCACCGCCGGCGTCAACGCCCTGGACACCGTCATGGTGGGCCGCTTAGGCGCCGCCGAACTGGCCGCCGTAGGCCTGGCCAACCAAGTTTGGTTCCTCCTCATCCTCTTCCTCTTCGGCGTCTCCACCGGCGCCGGCGTCTTCACCGCCCAATACTGGGGCAAGAAGGATATCGCCGGCATACGCCGCACCACCGGCGTCGCCCTAGCCGTCGGCGTCGGCGCCTCCCTGGCCTTCGCGGCGGCGGCCGTCACGGCGCCTAAGGCGATCCTGGGCTTCTACTCGCGCGACCCCGAGGTCATCGCCCTGGGCGCCGACTACCTCCGCGTCGTCGCCTTTAGCTATCCCCTGGCCGCCGCCGGCTTCGTCTTCTCCATCGCCCTCCGCGGCGTCGAGCGCGTCAAATTGCCCTTGGCGGCCACCGCCGTATCCTTAAGCCTGAACGCCGTCCTCAATTACGCCCTTATCTTCGGCGCCTTCGGCCTCCCCCGCCTGGGCGTCCTAGGCGCCGCCATAGCCACGCTCATAGCCAAGGCCTTGGAGGCCGCCATCGTCATCGTCGGCGCCTACCTCAAGAAGACCCCGCCCGCCGGCCGCCTTTCCGAGCTCTTCGCCTGGGGCTCGGGCTTCGTCAGCCGCTACGTCCGCGTCGCCGCGCCCGTGCTCCTGAACGAAGTCACCTGGTCCTTGGGCATCACCGTCTACAACGCCGTCTTCGCGCGCATGGGCACCGAAGCCATAGCCGCCTTCAACGTCGCGTCCACCGTCAGCCAATTGGCCATGGTCTTCTTCATGGGCAGCGCCAACGCCGCCGCCGTCATGATAGGCGCGCGCATCGGCGAGGGCGAGCGCGAGCGCGCCTTCGCCTGGGCCGGCCGCTTCGCCGTCCTCTCGCCGGCCTTGGGCGCCCTCGTCGGCGCCCTCCTCATACCCGCCTCGCGCCTCCTACCGCTGGTATTCGCCCTCGAACCCGTCCCCATGGCCCAGGCCATGGCCATGGTCGTCGTCCTGGGCCTCGTCTACCCGTTCAAAGTCTTCAACCTGCACCTCATCGTGGGCATCTGCCGCTCGGGCGGCGACACCCGCTTCGGCGCCGCGTTCGACATAGCCGGCGTCTGGGGCCTGGGCGTCCCCCTCGTCGCCCTGGGCGCCTTCGCCCTGCGCCTGGAGCCCTGGGCGGTCTTCGCCCTCCTCAACGTCGAGGAGATCGCCAAGAGCTTCCTCGGCGTCTGGCGCTTAAAGACCCGCCGCTGGCTACGCGACGTCACCGCCGCTTAAGGCTTTCCTTGGGGGGCGCCACGATTTGTACCCTCGGCCGCGCCGAACCTGACGCGCCCCCCGGGGCGAGCCTCCTCGGGCCCCGGGCCCTGCGGGGTCTCGCCCCTCCCCCCCCCCGCCTCGGTCGACGCCCGGAAGGCCGCGCGCACGGACCTGATTCGGCCGCCTTACTTTTTCCTTGCGCGTCCGGCGCTCCTGGCTTACGATGGTAAGCGGGAGGGGCCTAGCCCTTATGCTCGACGATATCTCTAAAACCGAATTCCTATCGGCCCTCTGGGATCATTCCCCCGACCCCTTCTGGGTCTGCGAACTCCGCGACGGCGATTTCTTCATGGTCGCCTATAATCAAGCCCAGCGCCGCCACGTGCCCACGATCAAGCCGGGCGTCGCGCTCAAGGAGCTCCTGGGCCGCTCCTACGAAGACGCCGTCGCCCCCTACCTCGCCTGCGTACGGGAGCGGCGCGTCCAGATCGCCATGCAGCACACCATCATGCGCGGGAAACCGGCCGTCTTCCGCGTCGTCTTGGTGCCGCGCCTGGACGAGCGCGGCGAGGTCT
>CALKWG010000252.1 GCA_938004315.1 uncultured Spirochaetaceae bacterium | reverse complement strand
CCGCCGAGGGTCCGCGCTCGACCGAGACGGCCACCCGGTACAGGCCGGGTGCCTCATAGGGCCGCAGGTCTATAGTCGCTTTCAGGTCCCGCTCCTGTATGGCGAAGATCACGTTCGCCTCCCCGCGGAGCACGACGCGCACCGTGCGCGGATAGGGGCTCGCCGGGACGAAGCGTCCGTTCGTGAGGGCGCTCAAGGGAATCGATAGCGGCCGTTCCTCCAGCTTATTAAGCTGGAAGAAGCCGAAGAGGGCGATGGCCGCCGCTAGGCTCAGGGCCTTGGCGGGCCAATCCTGCAGGAGCTCCGCAGGCCTTATCTTAAGCGCCGACATCGTCGCCTCCGTCGCCGGCCTTGCCGGCCTCGCCGTCCCGATAATCGAGGAGCCTAGCCAGGCGCTTACGGAGCTCGGCCATGGGCAGGTCGTAATAGAGACGCGCGTCGTATACGAGCGACAGCGCCCCGGTCTCCTCGGAGACCACGAGGACGACCGCGTCGGATTCCTCGCTGATGCCCAAGGCCGCCCGGTGGCGGGTGCCGAAGCTGCTCATGATATCCTGCTGCTGGGAGAGCGGCAGGAAGCAGCCGGCCGCCGCTACCCGGCCTTCCTTAACGATGACGGCGCCGTCGTGCAGGGGCGTGTCGAACTCGAATATGGATAGGAGGAGGCTCGTGCTCAGCTCGCCGTCGACGCGGGTACCGCGCTCGACGATGTCCTCGAGCGCGACGAAGCGCGTGAACACGACCAGGGCGCCGCGTCGCTTGCCCGACAGGATCTCGGCCGCGTGCAGGACCGAATCCAGCTGCGTGGAGCGCGGCGCGCCGCCCCGCCGGAAGAAACCGCCCTGCCCGAGCTTGATGAATATCTTACGGAGCTCGGGCTGGAAGATGATGGCCAGGGCGATCACGAGGCCCGGCGCCAGGAGCCCGAGTATCCATGACAGAGTCTCCAACCTGAGGAAGAAGGCGATCGCGTAGACCGCCGCCAGGATGGCCGCGCCGCGGGCCAGCTGCGCCGCCTGGGTCTTCTTAAGGAGCTTATAGCCGTTGTAGATGAGGTAGGCCAGGATGAGTACGTCGAGCGCGGGCCGTAGCCAGGCCGAGGCGAGGTCCCACAGGGCTTTGAAGCTCATGCGCGCGAGTCCTGCCTTTCCGCCGCTAACTCGCGGCGCCGCGTACGCAGGCCGCGTAGACGGCCAGGGCGTCCACCGTCTCCGCCACGTCATGCGCCCTGAAGATGGCGGCGCCTTTAGCCAACGAAGCGCAAGCCGCCGCGAGGCTGCCGGCGAGCCGGCCGGCCGCGTCGCGGCCGGTTATGGCGCCTATGAAGCGCTTGCGCGACAGCCCCACCAGGACAGGATAGCCGCGGTCGACCAGTTCATCAAGCCGCGACAGGAGGGCCAGGTTGTCCTCCAGGCGCTTACCGAAGCCTATGCCGGGGTCGAGCACGATATGCCCGCGCGCTATGCCCGCGGCGACGGCGCGCTCGGCGGCCTCCGCCAGGTAGGCGAATACCTCGGCGGGGCAGTCGTCGTAGCGGGGGTCCTCCTGCATGCGCTCGGGGTCGCCCTTCTTGTGCATCAGCACGACCGGCGCCCCCGCGGCGGCGCAGAGCGGGGCCATGGCCGGGTCGTCGCCTAAGGCGGCCACGTCGTTCACGATGTCGGCGCCGGCCGAGAGCGCGGCCTTGGCGACCGCGGCCTTGCGCGTATCGACGGAGATCGGGATATCCCAGCGCGAGCGTATCGCCTCTACGGCGGGGGCGACGCGCTCGAGCTCCTCGGCTTCGGAGACGTACGCGGCGCCGGGGCGCGTGGACTCCCCGCCTATGTCCAGGATATCGGCGCCGTCGGCTATCATGGCGGCCGCGAGGTCGGCCACGGCCTCGCCGCGCGCCCGGCTGGCGGCCCAGAACGAGTCGGGCGTCACGTTGAGGATGCCCATGACCGCGTAGCCGCGCGAGAAGTCGAGCCTCCTGCCGCGGGGCAGGCTGAGCGAACGGGGCGTATCCATGGGCTTGAATCTAACACGCGGCCGGGAGCGGGCGCAACACGCGACGGAGGCGGCCCTTGCCGCTCGGAAGCGGGCAAGGGCATACTGGGCGCATGGAACTGTATACGCTACGCCTGAACCGGCCCTTGGCCTACCGGGCGCTCGGCGCGCGCTCCGCCGCCGAACTCCTTGAGCATGCCGCGGCGGCCTCAGAGGGCGACGAGTTCATAGCGCTCTGGGACGGCGCGGCCCTCATAAGCGACGGGCCGGACGGCCCCCGGGTCGCCCTGCCCCTGCCCGCCCCGGCCGCCTGCGGCGCGATCGCTACCACGGCTTTAGGCGAGACCACTGAGGCCGACGAGGGACCGCGGCTAGAAACCGACGCCTACCTCTTTTGCCAAGGCCGCGCCGACGGCGAGGCGGCCGTCGCGGAGCTCTTAGAGTGGTTCGCGCGCGAAAGCTGGTGGCGAAAGGAGCGCTACGAAGGCCCGATCTACCTCCGCCTCGTGCGCGAGGACGGGAAAACCGCGGTTCAAGCCTTAGCGAGGAAAATCGAAGGCTAGGGAGAGGCCGGCTACGCCCGACTCGACGCGTAGCTCGCCTTTGAGCTGGGCGACGAGCTCGCGTATCAGCCTGAGGCCCAGCCCTTCGCCGCTCTCCGCCCCGGCGGGGAGGCCCGGCCCGTCGTCGCGTACCGAGAGCTTGAGTCGGCCGTCCTCTTCGCGCAGGCCCACCCGTACCGACAAGGCGCGTCCGGGCCGTACCGCGTATTTAAAGGCGTTCGTCAGGGCCTCGTTTAAGATGAGGCCCACGGCGACCGCCTTGCTCGAATCGAGTTCGGCCTCGACCGCCTCGCTCTCGAAACGCAAGTCGACCGCTACGCCCCCCTGGGCCGGCGCGAACGCGGACCTGATTCGGTCGCAGAGCGCCCGTATATACGGAGCTACGGCCACGGTCGTCGCCGAGCCGGAGCCGAGGAGCATATCGTACAGAAGGGCCATGGCGTGGACGCGGGCCTTCGACTCCTCGAAGAGCTCCGCATCCTGGGCGTTCACGGCGCGCGAACCGGCCAGGCTAATGAGGCTGCCGGCTAGGCTTAAGGTATTCTTGATGCGGTGGCCGAGCTCCTGTAAAAGGGTATCCCGCTCGGCCAGGGCCGCGCGCAGGCGGGTCTCGATCTCCCAGCGCCGCAGGGCCGACCTCACCGTCGCGCGTACCACCGCCGGCGGGTCGCCGTCGAGGCAATACGAGTGGGCGTTGCCCACCGCGAGCACGACCTCCTCGTCGTCGAGCGCCGCGCTCATCACGACGGCTATGACGGGACCGGCGGCATACGAGCGCTCGCAGAAGAGCTTGACGCTCGATCGGTCGAGGCCGCGTACCAAGGGCGTGCAGGCGGACGGGTCGGCCGCCGCCGGCGCATCGTCGCGCCCCGCGCGCCAGTTGCCCGCGTCCTCGTCGGCGCGGACCTCATAGCCGCCGCGCCGCATCAGATCGGCGCAGAGCTCGGGCGCGGCGCCGTGGAGGTCGATTCGTATATGGTTAATAATGTCCACGGACTATAATTCTACCAACAAGCGTCGTTTTGTAAAGTCTAAAAAATCAAAAAAGGCGGGTTTATCCAACCCGCCTTTCGTAACGCGCGGCCTCGCCGGCGCTGTATTATTCCAAGACCGCCCGGATGCGGCGGACGCCGGCGCTGGAGCTCTGCTCCTTCTGGATGACGAACTTCCCTAAGACGCCGGTGCGCTCCACGTGCGGGCCGCCGCAGACTTCCTTGGAGAAATCGCCCATGCTATAGACCTTGACCACCGCCTCGTACTTTTCGCCGAAGAGCGCCATAGCGCCGGAGGACTTGGCCTCCTCGAGCGGCAGCATCTGCATGCTGACCGGCAGGTCGCGCTTGATCTGCTCGTTGACGATGTCCTCGACGCGCTTGATCTCCTCGGGGCTCATGGGGGCGGGGTGGCTGAAGTCGAAGCGCAGGCGCTCGGCGGTGATGTTCGAGCCCTTCTGGGCAACGTGATCGCCCAAGACCATGCGGAGCGCTTTATGGAGGAGGTGCGTGGCGCTGTGGTACTTGGTGGCCATCTCCGATTGATCGGCCAGGCCGCCCTTGAAGGTCTGCTCGGCGCCGGCGCGGGACAGCTCCTGGTGCTTCTTAAAGGCCTCGTCGAACTCCTCGCGGTTGACGCTCATGCCGTTCTCGGCGGCCAGCTCCAGTGTGAGCTCGATGGGGAAGCCGTAGGTGTCGTAGAGCTTGAACGCAAGGCGCCCGGACATGACCTTCTGCGGGTTCTTAAGGAGGTTGGGCAGCATCTTCTCGAACTCGTGCTCGCCCTTCTGCAGGGTCTCGAGGAATTTCTCCTCCTCGCGCAGGAGCTCGGCCATGACGCGCGCCTCGTTCTCGCGCAGCTCGGGATAGGCGCCGGCGAAGCGCTCGACGACGACGGCGGCCAGCCTACCCAGGAACGCGCCCTCTATGCCCAGCTTGCGGCCGTGGCGTACGGCGCGGCGGATAAGGCGCCTTAGTACGTAGCCGGCGCCGACGTTGCCGGGGGAGACGCCCTTGGGGTCGCCTATGATGAAGGTCGAGGCTCGCACGTGGTCGGCGATGATGCGGACCGAGCTGTCCTTGGCCTCGTCGCTACCGTAGGCGTAGCCGGAGATCTCGCCGACCGCCTTGATCACCGGCTGGAAGATCTCGGTCTGATAGACGCTGGTCTTGCCGTTCAGGACGGTGACCGTACGCTCGAGGCCCATGCCCGTGTCGACGTTCTGCTTGGGGAGCTTCGCCAGGGTCTTCTCGTCGACGCGGTTATACTCCATGAACACGTTGTTCCAGATCTCCATCCAGTTGGCGGAGTCGGTGCCCTTGTTGGAGCCCTCCGGCGGGAGGCCCTCGCCTACCCAGTAGAAGATCTCGGTGTCCGGGCCGCAGGGGCCTACGGGGCCGGCGGCCCACCAGTTGTCCTCGGCCGGCAGGTAGGCTATGCGGCCCTCGGGCACGCCTATGGCCTTCCAGTAGCCGGCCGACTCCTCGTCGCGCGGGGCGTTCTCGTCGCCGGCGAAGACCGTCACCGAAAGCTTGCGAGGGTCTAAGGCCAGCCAGTCGGGGCTCGTGAGGAATTCCCAGGAGTAGGCTATGGAATCCTTCTTGAAGTAATCGCCGAGCGACCAGTTGCCCAGCATCTCGAAGCAGGTCAGGTGGCTGGGGTCGCCGACCGCCTCGATGTCGCCGGTGCGCACGCATTTCTGGTAGTCTACGAGCCTAGCGCCCGCCGGATGCGGCTCGCCCAGCAGGTAGGGCACCAGGGGGTGCATGCCCGCCGTGGTGAAGAGCACGGTGGGGTCGTTCTCGGGTATGAGGGACTTGCCGCTGATGACGGCGTGATCCTTGGTCTTGAAGAAGTCCAGGTATTTCTGGCGTAATTGGTCGGGGGTAATCATGCTTCCG
The DNA here is from genome assembly GCA_938004315.1 of uncultured Spirochaetaceae bacterium. Classification (GTDB taxonomy): domain Bacteria; phylum Spirochaetota; class Spirochaetia; order Treponematales; family UBA12059; genus DAIPLR01. The sequence goes on along the minus strand of CALKWG010000252.1, from coordinate 870 downwards.
ATGATAATGACGGCGGGCCGGCATGGTCAATGCCGCCGCCCCCGCGCGGCGAGCCGCCGCCTTGGAGGTCCTCTATGATACTGAGCCTTTCGATCCGTAGGCGCGAGGGCGGCCGCGTCGTCTTAGGCTACGCGCCGCTCGGCCGCGTCGCCTTCGCCCTCATGGCCGCGGGCCTGGCCGCCGGCATGGCCTATACCCTCGAGTACCCGATAGTCCTCGTCGCCGTCGCCGTCGTCTGCGCCGGTACGGCCATGTGGGAGGAGGGCTGGGAGGTGGACCGGGACGCGGGCGCCTTCAAGCGCCGGCGCGGCTTCTGGCCGCTCGTTCGGGAGGAGCGCCTGCCCCTCTCGGCGCTGCGCTATATAAGCCTCCGCGTCGCCTCGGGGCCGAGCCCGGCGGCCGATCCGCGCAACGCCGGCGCGGACACGCATATCCCGGAGTTCTTAAAGAAGGGCCGCGCCGTGCTGGTCGCCTCGGTCGACGAAGGCGCCGGGCCGCGTACCCTGGTCATAGACGAAGGCTCGCATCGCGAGCGCGACAGGCTCGAGGGCTTAGGCAGGGCTTTGGCCGAAGCCGCCGGCGCGGAGCTCAGGGGCGCAGACTAAATAGCCGCCGGCCCTCGCGGGCCGGCGGCTCTTACCCTTGTACGCTCGGCGCTAGGGCCCAGCAAGGTTTAGCTTGCGGCCGATTCGTCGTGGTGCAGGTAACATTTTACCTCGTGACCAGGGGCCACAGCCTTGAGGGCCGGGGCTTTCTCGCGGCACTTGGGCATCACATGGCGGCAGCGGCCGGCGAAGATGCAACCCTCCGGCGGGTTCACCGGGCTCGGGACGTCGCCCTCCAGGATGATGCGCTCGCGCTTCACGCCCA
>CALKWG010000251.1 GCA_938004315.1 uncultured Spirochaetaceae bacterium | reverse complement strand
CGGGTATCGATATGAACCGTTCAAAGAAACGGTCGACGAAAAGACCTCCGCATAATAGGGAAGGAGCTAAGCATGGAATTTCTTGGCATGATGGGCGTCGCCGCCGTACTGGGTATCTCCGCTATCGGGTCCGCGATCGGCGCTGGCGCGGCCGGCCAGGCCGCCATCGGCGCGTGGAAGAGGGCGTATATGGCTAATAAGCCGGCCCCCTTCCTCCTCGTCGCCTTCGCCGGCGCGCCGCTTACGCAGACGATCTACGGCAACATCCTCCTCGGCACGATGCTGCGCTCCGCCGCCTCCCCGGGCCTTAAGTTCGGCGCCGGCGTCATCGGCGGTTTGGCCATCGCCATGTCGGCCATAGCCCAGGGCAAGGCCGCGGCCGCCGGCTGCGACGCCTTCGGCGAGACGGGCAAGGGCTTCGCCCAGTACATCACCGTGGTGGGCATCTGCGAGACCGTGGCGCTCTTCGTCATGGCCTTCCTCTTCGGCGCTCTCTAAGCTTTACGAAGCCCGGTTCCCCGTACCCGGCGGGATCGGGCCGACGAGCTTGCCTTAAGGACGCCCGAGCCGGCGTCCTTTTCCTTTTGGGGCGCCCGCCGCGTCATGCTTCGCCTGAGTCATGCCGATATTAACGAGGAAGGGATGTCGTTGAGCCTATGACGAAACGAGCGCCGCGGACGCGCGGACTAAAAACCCTCCTCCTCGCCGCCTTCGGCCTCGTCGCCGCGGCCGGCGCCTTCGGCCAACGCAACCTGCAGGAACCCTGGGAGCGCGAGCCGGCGTGGCTGCATTTCGAGCGGGGGCGCGCCGCCTTCGCCTCGCGCGACTTCGGGCAGGCCCTGGTGTATTTCGACCGGGCCGCTGAGACGCGGCGCTTAGCCTCCGAGAGCGCCGTCGCCCGACTCTCCTTCGCCTTAGAGTCGAGCAAGGCCCAGGCGGTCGGCGATTCTATACAAGGCCTCTTAAGCGCCTTCGCCGCCGAGGATTTCCTGGCGGGCGACTATAGGCGGATCATGGACGCGGCGGGGCCGAGTTGGCGCCAACGGCTCCTGGCCCTGCGCCAAGAGCGCCTGGGCGAGAACCACCGCGCCCTCGTCGACGCCCTCCTCGTCGCGCTCGAGTATCGGCCCATGGAGCGATTCAAGGATTCGCTCCGCGCCTTATCGGACGAGCTCCGGCTCCTGGCCCGCTATCCCGAGGCCGAATACTGGAAGGGCAAAGTTTTCTTCATGGAAGGCGAGCTCGCCCTGGCCGAACGGCAGTTTTATCGGGCCTTCGACTGGCGCGAGGCCCTCGACCCCCCCCAGTTCGTCTATACGATCCTCTATGAACTGGCTGCGCTGCACGAGGCCAAGGCCGCCGGCGCGCCGCCCCCGGCTCGCGGGGCCGCCCGCGGGGACTCGCTCGATCTCTGGGAGGGGGTTATGGCCCGTATCCTGGACGGCGAGCGCTCGGGCGACGGCATTACCTTGGACGAGAGGCTCCTCAATTCCATGCGCGAGTCGCTCTTAGCCCACGGCTTCGACCGTTTCATGACCCTCTACCGCATCGAGCCGGGCTACAGCCTGGCGGCGAACCTGGCCCTGGGCTCGTACTATCTGGAGCGGGGCCGCGCGCAAGCCCTCGTGCGCTCGGCGCTCGGCGTCAACATGCTCTTAACCAGGGCCATAGCCTTGGTCCGGGAGCGCGACTTCGATTATGTCTGGGCGGGGCTCGATGATTTTTGGCGGGTCATGGCTCGGCACGAGGCGGCGCGGGAGTATCTAGAGGAGTCCGGCTTCGAGAAAGCGCTTTTCACCCTGGCCGACGCGCTCTTCGTCGCCGGCAGCCGAACGCACGCCGAGGCGCTCTGGACGACGCTCGCAAGGCGGGCGGGCGTGCCCTACGCCGCCATGGCGGCGTCGCGCCTGGCCAATCCCGCCGGCGCCGTGCGCAGGGCGGGTCCTTAAGCGAGCCTTACGCTCCCGATCAGGGCGTTCCCGTCTCCTGCATCCCGGCCATGATGCGCGCCACTAAATCCTTGATGAAGGGATCGACGATAGAGTAGACGCGCCGCGTCTTCTGGACCTCGGCTTCTACGATGCCGTTCTCCTTCAAGATGGCCAAGTGCTGGGAGACGACGGGCTGGGGCTGCTTGAGGCATTGCCAAAGGTCGGAAACGCAGGGATCTTCCTCGCGAGAGATCAAGCATAGGAGTCGCATGCGAATAGGATGTCCCACGGCTTTGAGCTTACGCGCGTACTCAGTGATCTCTTTGTCCGCGCAGGGGGCCTTTGTTTCCATGAATGGATATTATCAGCTCGTAATTATTTATTCAACAGGCTCTGGATCTCCCGGTCGGTGCGGGTTTTCAGGTAAGATTCTAGGAGCGCGCGGTGCTCTTCGGCGAGGCCTTCGAATTTAAAGGCCATGACGGCGCCGTTGCGGACGACGCGGGAGGGGCAGGGCACGATGTCGCGGTCGATGCGCAGCGACGCGTCGGGCAGCTCGTCGCCCGGATCGAGGTCGGCGACCAGGGCGGTATAATCCGCTATGAACGAGAGCCCGTTCAAGGAGATGGTGTCGACGCGGCCGGAGATGGGCGCCAGGGTCTTAGGATGGCTAAAGGCGAAGTCGAGCCTATCCCAAGCGCCGGGCTCTATGCGCTCCGATCCGCGCGTCTCGTCCACCTCGACGTAGAGATCGGAAGAGCGTCGTGTAGGGAAAGAGTGTAGATCTCGGTGG
>CALKWG010000250.1 GCA_938004315.1 uncultured Spirochaetaceae bacterium | reverse complement strand
GCAAGTCGCGAGTCGGCCGAAGGCCGCGATGCATCCGGCGCCGGCGAGGGCCCCAAGATCCTCCGCCTGAACGAGATCAGCCTCGATCGCTACGACCCTGCCCTCACGCGCATGATACGCGAGATCCACTACACCAGCTATAGCTGCATCCGGCTCTTACGCTACTCGAGCGAGAAGAAGATCGTCCCCTATCTCGCGGAGACCTGGTTCCTGCACCCCGACGGCAGGACTTGGGAGTTCGCCCTGCGCCGCGACGCGCGCTTCACCGACGGTAGCCCCATCGGCTCGGCGGACGTGCGCTTCTCCTTCGAGCGGCTCCTGAACCCCGCCATAGGCTCGCCCTACGCCCAGCTCTTCTGCATCATCGAAGGCGCCGACGAGTACCGCGACGGCGCGACGCGCTCCGTGCTCGGCATCGAGACTCCCGACGCCCATACGGTACGCTTCCGCCTCGCCGAGCCTAACAATTTCTTCCTGAGCCTCCTCGCCTTAGGCTACTCGGCCGTCATCAAGGCGGACCCGGCCTACGCGTCGCGCCCCTTGGCCAAGGAGGAGCTCGTATCGGCGGGCCCCTTCGCGCAGGCCCCGGACCCCGAGCCGGGCGTAGACCGCCTGGTCGCCAACCCGAGCTTCGTCAACGGCCGCCCGTTCATCGATGAAATCCGCATCCGTCGGACCGACGCCCCGCCCATAGAGGAGCTTCTATCCGGCCGCGTCGACCTCGTCTACAACCTGACGGCCGCCTCGAAACGCGCCTTGGAGGCGGGCGGCTTCGACGGCGGCTTTGCGCCCTATACCTCGCGCTACTGCTACGGACTCGTGACGAATTTCACGCGCCCCTCCCCGCTCGCCCGCTCGGCCGAGCTCAGGCTCGCCCTCTCTATGGGCTTGGACAAAGAGGGCATCATAGGCGATATCCTGCAAGGCGCCGGCGTACGGGCCGACTGCGTCATACCCTCGTCGCTCATCGATATAGGCGGCAAGCCCTTCGTGCCCTACGAGCCCGAGGAGGCGAAGCGCAAGATCGAGGCCCTCGGCTCGGCCGCGGCCGAGCCGATCCGGATCGCCATACGCGAATACCCGACGATCGCGGGACTCGACCGGCTCGGCGCATCGGTCGTCGCCTGCTTCGAGCGCCTCGGCCTACGCGCTACGGTCGACTATCACCCGCTGTCCAAGCCCATAGGGAGCTACCGCGCCGACTACGACTTTATCTTCATCGGCTTCCTGCCGGAGATAGACCTCTATTCCGCCGTCGAACCCTTCATCAACCCCGAAGGCGGCGATAACTATTTCGGCTACGCCAACCCGGCGCTCTTTAAGGAGCTCGACGCGACCAGGGGCGTAAAGGACGAGGGGGAGCGGCGCGCGCGCTTCGTAGGTATCCTTAAGACCCTGACCATAGACGCCTTCATGATCCCCATCTTCTTCCAACAGGTATACTGCGCCTTCCGCCGCGGCGTACGCGGCGTCTACGTCAGCGCGGAAGAGACCGTCATGCCCGAGATCCTGTTCATGGCTCCCGAGTCGAACGGCGGCGCGAGGGGCGGCGGCCGCTCGGGCGCGGCGCTCGGCGACTACGCCGCCGCCATCGGCTCGCTCGAACGCGAAGCCAAGACGGTACTCGACGGCTCCCGCGCGCTGATCGGGCGTTCGGCCTCGATAGAGGCGGACGTCGACGGCCAGCGTCCGGCCGTAGAACGGGCGAACGGCCTCTTCGCCTCGTTCTCAGGCGGGGCCGAGCGCGTCGAGGCCGGCGCGGCCGGGCTCGGCGCGCGCATCGGCAAGAGCGCCGCCGAGGCCTCCACGGCCGCGGACGCGGCCAAGTCCGTGGCGGCCGGCCTGGCCGACATGGGCGCCGCCATCTCGGCTACGACCAAGAGCCTCGCCTCCGTATTGGCCGAGGTCGACGGCATGCTCGAGACGCTTGGCACGATCCGATCGTCTAATGAATTCATCTCCTCCATCGCCGTGAACGCCGCCATCATCGCGGCCAAGAGCGACGCGGGTACCGGCGATCTCCGCAAGGTGAGCCAATCCATCGCGGCCCAGGCGATGCGTAACACCGAGCACACCGAGCGCCTAGCCAAGACCGTAGAGGAGATGCGCGAGGCCGTCCTGGCCCATAAGGAATTCTTGACGAAGACGATCCAAGGCTTGGAGCGATCGGCCGCCGGGGCCGCCGCCGCCGAAGCCGCCATGGCCAAAGCCCTGCCGCTCCTGGGGAGAGTCTCGGACGGCGGCGAGCGGGCCGCCAAGGCCACGGCCGGCCTGGGCGGCCTGGTGGCCGAGGAGCGCCGCGCCCTGGCGGCCATCACGGCTAAGGCGGATGCCTTGAGCCAGGCGGCCGAGACCCTGCGCTTCGGCATGGACCTCGAACGCGCCGTGGCCGACATCTTGGCCGACGTCGGCGTCATCAACCGCGACGTCCGCGACTTCGCCGCGGGTCGCTAAGAGCTCAGGACGACGGGGATCGGGCGGGCCGCACGATCCCGCGTCCGCCCGCCCCCGCCTAGGGAATCAGGAAGCCGGCCGCCAAGGCCGCCGCGACGATGAGCGGCGCCGGAATCCTGCCGCTGGCCATGGCCGCGGCCGAGAGCGCGGCCGCCGCCAGGGTCGAGGGCCTAAAGCCGTCGGCCTGCGCCAAGATGACGGCGGCCAAGGCCATGAGGCCGCCGGCTACCGCGCCTATGCCGCGCAGGGCGGCTTTGATCGCTTCGAGTTTCTTAAGGCCGTTCCAAATCGGATAGACGAAGAAAATTAAGAGGATACCCGGCAGGAAGATCGAAGCGCCGGCGACGGCCGCCCCGGCGGCTTGATACAAGGCGCCGCCGCCGCGCGTCGCCATGCCGCCTGCGTAGGCCGCGAAGCTGAACATCGGCCCGGGGACGGCTTGAACCAGGCCGTAGCCGGTCATGAACTCCTCATGAGAGAGATAGCCGTGCAGCCCGACGAGCTCGCCGTGCATAAGCGGCACTACCACCTGGCCGCCGCCGAAAACGAGGTAGCCGAAGCGGTAGAACGCCTCGAAGAGTCGGGCTAGGGGCGAGCCGGTCGCCGCGCCCATGGCGACGGCCGCGACGGCCAGGAGCCCGAAGGCGGCGAGGTAGCCCCAGGGCGGCCTGAGCTCAAGTCCTACCCACGTACGCTTACCGGCGCCGGCCGCAAAGGTGATCGCGCCGCCGGCGAGCAAGGCCGCGGGGAAGGCCCAGGGGGCGCGCACGAAGTAGCAGAAGGTCGCGCCGGCCAGCATGAGCGCGGCCGTCAGGCGATCCGTCACCACCTTACGCCCGATACGTAGCGCCGCCACCAGGATGAAGCCCAGGGCGGCGGGACCGACGAAGCGCATGAAGCCCATGGAGGCGTCACGCCCCTCTAAGAAGCCGTAGAGAAAAGAGATCGCACCCATGATGACGATGGCCGGCAGCGCCCAGACCGCCATAGTCAGGGCCGCCAGGACTGGCCCGCCCAGTTTATAGCCCACGGCCACGATGGTCTGCGTGCTCGTCGGCCCGGGGATGACGCTACAGAGCGCCAGGAGCTCGACCAGCTCCTCCTCGCCGAGGTAGCGGCGGCGGGCGACGAGCTGATCCATGAACACCCCGAAGTGAGACTCAGGCCCGCCGTAGGCGCCTTGGGCGCAGATGAAGACGTCCTTTAGGAAGGCTGAGCGGCGGATCGGGGTCTCGGCTCCGGCGTCCACGGGGAGTTTATCCATATTGGTCTTCTAAGCTAAAAATGGTCCGGCGTCTAGCGTTTCTTTTTAAGGGTAGCTGCCGAATACTTCATTTAAAACTCAGCCTCGAAAACAGCGAGCCTTCCGAGGCTGAGTTGAAATGCTATTATAGTCTTGAAATGACAATCGCCCCTAAGTTTACACGTTTCTTAGTATCATATTCCGGCATTATTAGATTTTCACCTCGACCAGGTTCTTGGTGATGCCACCAGTAACCGTTTCTGGAAAGATAGCTCTCCAGCTCTGGCTTGATCACAGCTTTCCCACCGGGAGAATGCTTGCCTCGGCCCGTGATGATCGTGAGCGATTCGGCATCTTCTGCTAAAGCCCTGGCGGAGAGGTTCATCGCCGCCGCTAACGATAGGCCATGTAGGTCCACGGTGAGTCGTTTATGCCCCCGCGTACGATGATGAATCACTTGCCCAAACCCTCTTTAACTCCGCGAGCGATGGCATCAGCCATTTTTTGGAAAGTGTCTTCCTCGGCTTTCGGTTTCGTAAAAATCTTAACATAGTTAAGATGCACTTTGACCGTGGATGAAACCTTGCTGCCGACTTTCGCCTGCATCTTCTGAATCGCGTTCCTCGTCGCCTCGTCAATCGTAGCTCCCGGGACGATAAGGGCGCCGGTCTCCATCACTTCGTCTGTCTCAACATCGAACAAGTAATAGTCGAAGAGATAGCGCCTATCCGACTCCTCCGGGAATACATCGAAGGTCTGCCCTTTTACGTACTGTTCCTGATTCATTAGATCGGAAGAGCGTCGTGTAGGGAAAGAGTGTAGATCTCGGTGGT
>CALKWG010000249.1 GCA_938004315.1 uncultured Spirochaetaceae bacterium | reverse complement strand
TGCCCTCCAGTCGCGCAACTCCTGCGCGCTCCTTCCGGGCCGCCTACGCTCGCTTCCGCGCTAGTAAATGACGGGGGCAAGCCCCCGGCCCCTGCGGTCCTGCGAGTCTCGGACCGCACCATGGCCGCTCTTCCTCGCTACGCTCGGCGCTCGCTCCGGTTCAAGTCCTCTTCGCCGCTTGTCCTCAAACAAAGAACCCGACCTTTCGGTCGGGTTCTTTGTTTTCGTGCGGCGAAGAGGACTTGAACCTCCATGCCTCTCGGCACTAGCACCTCAAGCTAGCGTGTCTACCAATTCCACCATCGCCGCTCGCAACGGGGGATTTTATAGCTGAAAGCGCGCGGAGATGTCAAGCGGGGGGCGGGGGCGTCCGGCGTGTTTTAAGGTCGGCCGCGGGAATCGGGACGATCAGGCTATGTACACCATCCAGATATAGAGCCCGGCTAGGCCTAGGCAGAAGGCGGCGAAGAGGCCGTGGAAGCCGCGGGGGCGTTCGCGTATGGCTTTGGCCACGGCCTTGCCCACCTTGGTTCGGGTAGCCAGGTAGAGGGCGACGCCGCCGGCGATGACGATGAGGGTTTTTTGGAGCTCCGCCGGGCCGTAGAGGGTCGGGACGGAGGCGTAGGCGCCGGGGGGGCCGATATAGCGCACGGCCGCGGCGTAGAAGGCGGGGGCGGCTAGGCCCGTGGCGACGCAGGCTACGGCCAGGAGGGCCTGGGCTAGGCCCACGCTCGCGCTCATGCGGTAGGGCTTGGCCTGGGCCGCGCCTGAGTCGGCCAGGCTCGGGTCGGGCTCCGCACAGGCGCGCGGCTTTTCGCCGAGCGCGGCCGCCGCGGCGGCGGGCCAGAAGATCGTGGAGAGCTTGATGAACGAGGCCAGGGTGCCTATGCCCGCGGCGAAGAGGAAGAGGTACTCCCAACGGCCTTTGAGGACGTAGGAGAGCATGGCCTTGCTCGCGTAGCCGTTGAAGGGCGGTATGGCGCTGATGGACAGGGCGCCCACGGCGAAGGCCAGGCCCGTGATGGGTAGGCGCTCGCCGGCGGCCTTGAGGGCCCGGCCGGCGCCCCGGAGGACGTAGACGTCGCGCTCGCCGGCCGCGTCGCTGACGGTCCCCACGGTCAAGAAGAGAAGGCCCTTAAAGAGGGCGTGGAAGAAGGCGTGCATGAACGAGGCGGCCAGGAAGGCCGTGCCCGCCGGCTCGCCGCGGGCCAGGAGCGCGGTGCCGGCGCCCCAGGCGGCCACCACGTAGCCTATCTGGCTGATGGAATGGTAGGCCAAGAGCCGCTTCACGTCCTTCTGCGACAGGGCGATGAGCACCGCCGCCAGGGCGGTGAAGCCGCCGGCGTAGCCTAAGAGCATGCCGACCTCGTCGCCTCCGGGCATGGCGATGAGCACGCGGGACAGGGCGAAGAGCGGGGTCTTGATGAGCACGCCCGAGAGCACGGCGGAGACGGCGTGCGGGGCCAGGGCGTGGGCGTCGGGGAGCCAGCCGTACAGGGGCATGACCGCCGTGCGCAGGGCCACGGCGGCCGCGACCGCGGCGATAGAAGCGGCGGCCGCCGCCCCGCCGCCCTTGGGCAGGGTCGCAAGGCCCCGGGCCACGGCGCCGTACTCCAAGGCGCCCGTCAGGCGGTAGAGCCCGTAGACGCCCAGGAGGAAGAAGACCATCGCGGCGGCGCTCACCATGAGGTAGGAGAACGAGGCTAGGAAAGCCCCCGGCTTCTCCGAGGCGGTGACCAGGACGTAGGAGGCCATGCCTAAGACCTCTAGGCACACGAAGAGGTTAAAGAGGTCGGTGGTAGCGGCGGTGGCCGCCAGGGCCGAGGCCTGTATGAGGAAGATGGCCGTGAAGGCCGGCCCCTTAGGGCCCGCGCCTAGGGCGTAGATCCAGGCGGCACCGGCGACCGAGAAGCCCAGGAGATCGACCATCCAGGCTAGGCCATCGAAGCGGTAGCTGATGGCCAGTTGCGGGGCCCAGCCGCCTATCACGCCCTCTACGGTCCCGCCCGAGGCCACGAGGGGCGCGAGGTTGGCCAAGGCTAGCCAGGGCAGGGCCAGCCCCACGAAGGCCCCCGAATACTCGAGCGCCTTGGCCGCCGCCGAGCCCTTCCGAGGGAAAGCCTTGGCCATGAAGGCGAGCGCCGCGCCTAGGAGGGGCAGGTACACGGGAGCTAAGGCCAGGTCGGTCTCAACCATTGCCCAGCCTCTTCCTGATCTCTTCTATGTCCATGCTGCCGGTGGCTTTGTATAGGCGATAGGCCATACCTAAGGCCAAGGCGGTGACGCACACGCCTATGACGATGGCCGTGAGCATGAGGGCCTGGGGGATGGGGTCGACGATGCGTTGACCGCCGCCCATGATGGGCGCGCCGTCGCCCGAGCCGCCGGCCTCTACGATGAAGAGGAGCACGGCCGCGGAGTTGAGTATAGTCAGGCCGAAGACCTTCTTGACGAGGTTCCGCTTGGCAACCAGGGCCCAGAGCCCGACCATGAACAGCGCGCCTATGATGAGCCTGGCCGTCATCGTTCCGTCTCCCCGAGCATGGCTATGCAGAGGAAGCCTATGCCCGCGCCGACTTTTAGGCCTATGACGGCGTTCAAGGCGACGATGTAGCCCACGGGCGAGACGCCGCGCAGCGGCGGCGCGAAGAAGCCCGCGCCGCTTACGATGCCTAAGCCCGCGGCTAGGAGTAGGGCCAAGAAGCCGGCGGCCTCGATGCGCGCCAGGGTGCCCGCCCCGACGAGGGGCGAGAGGCCCGCGCCCTTGCTGCCCATGCCCAAGAACACGATTCCCGAGGCGACCACGACCCCGCCTTGGAAGCCGCCTCCCGGCGAGACGTGGCCGAAGAGCATCACATAGAGGCCGAACACGAGGACCACGGGGCCGAGCTTGCCGGTGACTACGTCTATGAGCTCCGTGCGCCTATGGACGCGGCGCGTCGGCTTGGCCACGGGGACTTGGCCCTGCGCGGCGTCGGCGTAGCCGGGGGCCAGCTTGCTGCCTGCCGCGCCTATCATGCCTATGGCCCCGCTCACGGCGACGAGGAGGACGATGGTCTCGCCCAGGGTGTCGTAGCCGCGGTAGCCTAGGTAGATGGCGCTCACGAGGTTGCGCGCGCCCGACTCGTCCTGGCCCCGCGACTCAAGGTAGTCGCGTATGCCCTCCGGCCAGGCTTCGTCGAGGGTTGCCAAAGGCCAGAGGGCGAACGAGGCCGCGGCTATGCAGAGGACGGCGGTCAGGACTTGGGCGCTCGGCGTCCGCGCCTTCATAGCGGCTCGTTCCGTTCCATGGACTTGATGGCCCACACGTACACGACGGTGGAGACGCCGGCTCCCACGGCTGCCTCGGTGATGGCCACGTCCGGCGCTTTCAGTATGTAGAAGAGGAGCGACGATAGGAGGCTCACCCCCGACAGCGCTATGGTCCCGTAGAGGAGATCCTTAGACTCGACGGCGTAGAGGGATAAAAGGAGTATGGCCAGGAGCATGGCTTCGGTCATTCGTCGCTTCCTCCGGGAGCGGCGCCGCCCCCCTCGCGGGAGGCCGCCGGCTCGGCTCGGCGGCGGCGCCGGTTCGGCTCAGGCCGCCAGGGGTCCAGCCCCGAGTTCCAGGCGAAGCGCGCCACGATATGGCTGCCGGTGGGGCTCGAGACCAGGAAGAAGGCGATGATGACGACGAGCCTGGCCGCTATCTCGACGGATTCGGCCAAGGCCAAGGCGCCTATGAACATGGAGAACACCGACGTGGTGCCGCAGAGCGACGAGGCCTGCATGCGGGCGTAGGGATCGGCGTAGCGGTGCAGGCCCACGATGCCGCCTAGGCCGAACACGACGGCGCTGGCGAAGGCGGCCAGGGCGATAAAATCGCGCGCGATATCAAGCATCGCTCCCCCCGTCCGCGCCCTCGCCGTCGCCCATGGCCTTGTCCTTGAGGAAGCGCGCCACGGCCAGGAGCCCGAGGAAGCCGAAGATGTCGTAGACCAGGGCCACGTCCAGGTAGAGGGCGCGTCCCTCGCGAACGCCGCGCAGGACCAGGAAGGCCAGGGCCAAGGCGGCCAGGACGTTCAGGGCGACCAGGCGGTCGGCCGCGCGCGGGCCTAAGACCATGCGGACTATGGCGGCCGCCGAGC
>CALKWG010000248.1 GCA_938004315.1 uncultured Spirochaetaceae bacterium | reverse complement strand
AACGAGGAGACGGGCCTAGAGCCCGATACCCGCGCGGCCTGCTCGCGCCTGGTCCGCATCGACGGCGCCGGGCTCGTCGAGAGCCTGAACGTAGCGCAAGCCGCGGCCGTCTTCCTCTACGCCCTCGCGCCGCGGCGGCCGAAGGGCTAAGGCGGTGCGCCGGCGCGACGGCCCCCTGCCGGCCGGGAAGCGTCGGGCCGGCAGGGGCAGGCCCCTCAAAGCCATGCTCGATACGAATATCTTCGACCTCATCTTAGCCGACGAGCACGGGCGGCTGCGCGCAGGGCTCGAGGATAGCCAGCGCGTGGCGCCGTATGTCTGCGAAGTGCAGCTTGAGGAGCTCGTCGGCATCGAGGACGAGGCTCGTCGGGCGGCACTCCTCGAGCTGGCCCGTGGGCTTTGCCGGGTCGTCTCTTCGGCCGATGCCGCCGCGTTCGGCGCCGCTAAGCACGCGCGCGACGCGGCCATACTCGCCGCCGCGGCGAATCGCTGCGATTGCCTCGTCACGCAGGACGCCGGCCTCAGGGAACAGGCGCGTCGCCATGGCGTCGCGGCCTTTTCGTTGGCCGAGTTCGCCGCGCAGGCTGGGCTGGGCTAGGCTCCTCAGCCCAGGACGATCCCCGCCGCGTAGAGCGCGCCGAAGACGAGGTGGAGGAGGTTCGTCGCGGGGATCATATCGCTCCGGCCCGCGGCGGCGCGGGCGCGCGCGCGGAGGGCTAGGGGCAGCGCCGCGAGGGAGGCGAGGGCCGCCGGGGGGACGAGGCCGAGGGCCGCGTTCGCCGGCGCCAGGAGGAAGGAGAGGACGAGGAGCGCGTCGTAGAGGGCCTGGCCCGCGCGCCTGCCCATGCGCACGGTGGCCGTCCTGATCCCCAGCGCCGCGTCCCGCTCGACGTCGCGGATCTCGTTCGCGAACATCATCGCGGGGATGAGCAGTGAGACGGGGAGGCTCGACAGGACCGGCCCGAAGGAGGCCGGCCCGCCCAGGCCGAGCCAGGCCCCGAAGTTCATGAGCGGACCGAGGAGGACGAAGGAGAGGAGGGCTCCGAGGCCGAAGCGCTTGTAGACGACGGGCTCCCCCGTATAGCAGTAGCCGCCGACGAGCCCGACGGCGCCGACGGCGAAGAGCGCTCCGCTCGTCGTCAGGGCGAGGTAGAGCCCGACGAGCGCGGTGAAACCGAAGCAGGCGAGGCCGGAGAAGAAGACGAGGATGTCGAAGGCTCCCCGCTCCTGACCGAGGAAGCGGTAGAGCTTGGAAGGCGCGGGCCCTACCCTCTGGCCGGTCTCGAAGTGGTCGTTGATGAGGTTCGTCGCCGCCTGCACGGAGAGGCCGGCGGCCGTGACGAGGAGGAGCCTTAGCATGCCCAGGCGGGGCTCCTCGCCGGGGACGAGGCCGGCCCGGAAGGCCAGGGCGGCGGGCAGGCTCGTCGAATAGAAGGCGAGGGACAGGGAGAAGGGCCGCGCGGCGGCCCAGAGGTCGCGGACGAGGGCGGGGAGGCTGCGCTCGAGGGATCGCATCGGTATGGCTCCGGGGTGGGGTATTACGGCGCGGGCGCCGCGCCGCGTAGCATATCGGGCGCCCGCGATCTCGTCCACGCCTCCTTAGCCCTTGAGCGCCTCGGGGTTGAGGCCCATGAGCTCGGGGACCGTGAAGAGCCCGTCCTTACGGACGAGGACGTTATCGAAATATATCTCGCCGCCGCCGAACTCGGGCGTCTGGATCAGGACCAGGTCCCAGTGCACGGCGGAGCGGTTGCCGTTGAAGCAGTCGTCGTAG
>CALKWG010000247.1 GCA_938004315.1 uncultured Spirochaetaceae bacterium | reverse complement strand
CCCGCCTGCTCTCCAACCCCTCCGGCAACCTCTACGAATCCTTCTCGTCCTGGTATGTCCTCCCCGTGGTAGTGGACGGGAAGGACTGCGTCTACGTCCGCGGCTTTTCCCGCCCCGGCATCCGCAAGGTGTTTCCCGGCATGGCCGGGGCAATCCGGACGTTCACCCCCGGAGAGGTGAAGGACTTGCTGGAGCGGTATATTCGTGAAGCGCGTAAGGGTGGACAGTGAACAGTGGACGGAAGTGGGATGAACACGGCGGCCGCGTCCATCGCCCCAGCGTGAACATCCACCACCTCCTGCGCGCATTCCCGTCCACCGTCCACCGTCCACTGTCCACTGTTGACTGTCTCCCCCGTACTTGCTAGGCTTTCCCCGAAGACTAGCACCGGGCGGGCCCTACGGGCCGGCCGCCCCATCCCCCTATATCCCAAGGAGCGTACCATGAGCGTGATCGAATACGTCGAGGCCAGAGAGATCCTGGATTCCCGGGGCAACCCCACCGTCGAGGTGGACGTCGTCCTGGAGGACGGCACCGTAGGCCGCGCCGCGGTACCCTCCGGAGCCAGCACCGGCGAGCACGAGGCCGTGGAACTCCGGGACGGCGACAAGAAGCGCTACCTGGGCAAGGGCGTGCTCAAGGCCGTGGAGAACGTGAACAACGTCATCGCCGGCGAGCTCTGCGGCCTGGACGTCACCGAGCAGGTGGACATCGACCGCACCATGATCGACCTGGACGGCACCGAGAACAAGGGCAAGCTGGGCGCCAACGCCATCCTGGGCGTCTCCATGGCCTGCGCCCGCGCCGCCGCCGAATACCTGGACCTGCCCCTCTACAAGTACCTGGGCGGCGCCCACACCACCCTCCTGCCCGTGCCCATGGCCAACATCATCAACGGCGGCAAGCACGCGGACAACAAAATCGACTTCCAGGAGTTCATGGTCATGCCCGTCGGCGCCGAGAGCGTCCGCGAGGCCGTGCGCATGACCGCCGAGGTCTTCCACAGCCTCAAGTCCCTCCTTAAGGCCGACGGCCACAACACCGCCGTGGGCGACGAGGGCGGCTTCGCCCCCAACCTCGGCAACGAAGAGGCCCTGGACTACATCATGAAGGCCATCGAGAAGGCCGGGTACAAGCCCGGCGACGACCTGGGCATCGCCCTCGACTGCGCCAGCTCCGAGCTCTTCGACGAAGGCGGCAAGAAGGGCTACAAGTTCTGGAAGTCCAACCCCGACAAGCTCTTCACGGCCGACGAGATGATCGAGCTCTTCACCAAATGGGTCGGCAAGTACCCCATCCTGTCCATCGAGGATCCCCTCGACCAGGACGACTGGGAAGGCTACGTCAAGATGACCAAGGCCCTGGGAAGCAGGATCCAGATCGTGGGCGACGACTTCTACGTCACCAACACCAAGCGCCTGGACAAGGGCATCGCCATGGGCGCCTGCAACTCCATCCTGATCAAGCTCAACCAGATCGGCACCGTAACGGAGACCATCGAGGCCATCAACATGGCCAAGCGCGCCAACTACACCGCCATCATCAGCCACCGCTCCGGCGAGACCGAGGACAGCTTCCTGGCCGACCTCGTCGTGGGCCTCGAGACCGGCCAGATCAAGACCGGCTCCATGAGCCGCACCGACCGCATCTGCAAGTACAACCAGCTCATGCGCATCGAGGACGCCATGGAAGGCATCGCCGAATACGCGGGCCGCAACGCCTTCTACAATATCAAGAAGTAAGCGCGTATTCGGCGATGGGCAACGCTTCCCGTCCGACCGCCAGGGAGGACGGGGCGCGAGTCCCACTCGCGACGTACGCCGGCCGCAACGCCTTCTATAACATTAAGAAATAAGGCGCGGACCCGGGCGATGATCGCCGCGCGCTGAATAAGACCGCCTCCGTCGCCGGGGGCGGTTCTTTTTTTTGGCGCGTTCCCGCTCCGCGGGAAGCGGGCTATACGCTTCAAATCCTCGGGCCTAAAGCGCTCCGTAGCCCGGCTGCCCGCGACCCCTGAGGCGGGCGCCGCGGCTTAAGCCCTGCGGCCCTCCGGGTTTTCCGCTCCTATCCCTCACGCGCCGGACGCGGCGTCATGGGCGGCGGCGGCCGGCCGCCGATTAAGCCTGCGCGGGGCGCGGCGGCGTGCTATTATTCTCGCCATGAAACACGTTACCGCCATCCTGGCCGCGGCGCTGATCGCGGCCCTGTCGCCGGCCATAGCGGGCGCCCAAGGCGCCGCCCCGGCTCCCATGAGCGAGCGAGAGCTGAGCAAGTTCATCCAAGACTGGCCCGCCGTCATCCAGTGGTTCGAGGCCAAGGGCAAGCAGTTCGACGCCGACGCCCCCGGGGCCGCCATGGCCGCCTTCTTCATGGGCGCCGACTTCGAAGCCTTCCTGAAGGGCAAGGGCTGGACGAGCGATCGCTTCAACTACGTGACCGGCACGACCATCGCGCTCTTAGGCTACGTCTACATGGAGCGCGAGAACCCGGAGCTCATGAAGCAGTTCGACGAAGCCATAGCCCAGATCAACGCCACGGCGGGCATGAGCGCCGCGGACAAGGCCCAGGCCGTCAAGTCGCTCGAGGAGGCCAAGAAGGCCATGCTCGCGCTGCCGGCCGAGGCCAAGCTCAACGAGGCCGAGCTCAAGCTGGTCCGTGCCCGCTACGACGCCCTCGTCAAGCTCTTCGACGCCGACTGACGCGCGCCGCGCGACCGAGCCGGGCCGCGCGTGCTATACTCGCCCCGGAGGTAGCCGGTCATGAATATTCGCAGGCTCGCCGGGGCGGGCCTCATAGGCCTGGGCGTCGCCAACATACTCAACTTCTGGGCTCCCGTCCCCGTCCCGACCGTCGGGCCGTCCGCCTTTATCATAGGCGGGCTGCTCGTGCTCGGGGGGTTCTATCTACGGCTACCGCAGGGTTCAAGCGGCCGCATCGCCTGGGATCGGCTCTTCGGGGCGGCTAGGCTCGGCGCGGCGCGTCCCAAGCCCGTCGACCCCATGCTGGCCGTGCGCGTCCTGAAGCTCGCCTCCGAATCGGGCGGCTCGCTCACCGTCTCCCAGGCGGCCATCAAGCTGAACGTCGCCCTCGACGACGCCCAGGCGGCCTTGGACGAGTGCGCCGTCAAGGGCACGGCCTACATCCAGGTCGACGAGGCCACGGGCATACCGGCCTACAAATTCCCAGAATTCTACAAGGGCGATCGCACCGAAGAGCCGTAAGCGGGGGGTCGGCTTTACTCGGCCAGGCGCACCCGATCCTTCCCCACCCGCTTGGCCGCCAAGAGGGCGTCGTCGGCGCGGCGGATGAGCCCCTCCAGATCCTCGTCCGCCTTGAGCTGGGCAACGCCGGCGGAGAGCGTCACCGCCTTGGGCCCGGCCGCCTTGGTCTCGGCGGCCACGGCGGCCCTGAGCTTCTCGGCGACCGCCGCGGCGGAGGCCAGGTCGCAGCCCGGCAGCACGCAGAGGAACTCCTCGCCGCCCCAACGGCAGAACGCGTCGGACTTACGCAGGGCGCCCGTCGCCGCCGCGGCGATGATCTTAAGCACGCGGTCGCCGTCGGGGTGGCCGTAGCGGTCGTTCACCGCTTTAAAGTCGTCGGCGTCGAAGATAGCGACGGAGACCGGCTGCCCCGCCCGCAGCGCGTCCTTGAACACGTGCTCGGCGACGGCCGTGAAAGCCAGGCGGTTGAGCGCCCCGGTCAGGGGGTCGTGGGCCGCCGCCTTCTCCAGCTTCCGCTGGTATCGATCCACCGTCAGGGCGGCGGTCAGCAGGGCCAGGCCCAGGATAAGCCCGTAGAGCGCCAGGTTCATCGCCAAGGCCCGCCTCGAGCCCGCTATAGAGGCCGATTCCTCGCGCTCCACGAAGAGGTACCAGCCGATCTCGGACAGGTAGCGCACGTGGAGCAGGGTCTCCCCGGCGACCCCGCGGTAATGGTAGGCGCCGCCGCCGGAGGCCAGCGCTTGTTTGGCCACGTCGGCCAGGCCGGGCACGGCGGTCACGGCGGCGGGCGCCGCGTCCAGCCCGGCGGGCCTTCCGGCCACCAGGAAGCCGTCCGGGTCGACGAAGTAGACCGCGGTGCCGAACTCGTCGCGCAGGCGCGAGGCTATCCCGGCCATGGCGTTAACCGTGAGGCCAACTCCGGCGGCGCCTAGGAACTCGCCGCCGCTATCCAGCACCCGATAGTTTATGAACACGGTAAGCTCGTCGGCGTTGGCCAGGTCGGGATCGATGTTGATCTCGTAGGCCTCGTCCATGCCGCGGACGCGCCAATACCAGGCGTCGCGCCATTCCTCCGGGCGAACCTCCTTGAGTATCCCGCTCGGATGATAGTAGCGCCGCGTCCGCTCCGATACGAAGAACGCGGTGATGGTGCCGTAGCGGCGCTGCACCTCGCGCAGGTAGTTCACGATCGGCGCCTCGTCGATTTCCCCGCCCTCGACCCAGGCGTGCAGGAAGGCGTCGTTCGCCATCATAGAGGAGATATAGAGCGGCTCGACGAGGTCGCGCTGAAGGCGCGCGTACACCGACTCGGCGGCCACCGGCAGGGCGCTGCCGCCGATGGAGGCGCGGACCCCGGAGAGGGCGGCCCGGTAGGCTATTACGCTCGTGCCGGTGAATCCGGCTACCAGGATGGCGGCCAAGAGGCCCAGGAGGCGCTGCTTATCGTCGATCGGCCAATTCGCGTACGATTTCATCGGCCTTAATCATCGTCCAGCGGCGCCGAAATACAAGGCTAAAAGGCCCGGGCGGCGCCCAGCCCCGAGGCGGGCGAGCGATCCTAAGCCAGGCTCGCGTCCAGGGCGGCGCGGGCGTGCAGCTCCGTGCTGTCGAAGAGGGGTAGGCTCGGGTGCTCGCGTATGAGGAGACCGATCTCGGTGCAGCCTAGGATGGCGCAGTCGGCCCCGCGGGCGGCCAGCCGATCCAGCGCCGCCAGGTAGCTCGCGCGCGAGGCGGGCGAGACGACGCCGCGCACCAACTCTTCGAAGATGACGCGGTTAATCTCCGTCCGGTCGCCCTCTTCGGGGATCAGGGCCTCCAGGCCGAAGCGTTCGCGCAGGCGATCGGCGTAGAAGCCGCCCTCCATCGTATAGCGCGTTCCCAAGAGCGCCGGGCGCTTAAAGCCGGCCGCGCGTATCGCGGCGGCGGTCGCGTCCACGATATGGACGAAGGGCAAGCCTAGCGTCTCCTCGACGCCGTCCATTACCTTATGCATGGTGTTGGTGCATAGGACCAGGAGCTCCGCCCCGGCGGCCTTGAGCGAGCGGCCCGCGTCGAACATCATGGCCCGCAGGCGCTCCCAGTCGCCGGCGCGCTGCAGGCGCTCCACCTCGGCGAAGTCGAAGGAGTAGAGCGCGCAGCGGGCCGAGGCGCTCCCGCCCAGCCGCTCGCGTACGCCGCGGTTTAAGAGCTCGTAGTAGACCGCCGACGACTCCCAGCTCATGCCGCCGATGAGGCCGATCAGCTTCATAAATTCGTCTCCGTAGCGGCCGCTTGAAGCGCCGTCGCGTTACCAGGCGCGGCGGCGACGACTTTTTCAACTAGTTCGTCGACCTGGCCCTCGAGCTCGTGCGAGGCCAACAGCGCGGCCAGGCCCGCCTTGTCGGCCACGCCCAGCTTCTTGTAGGCGCGGGACATGGTGTTGCGTATCGTCGACTCAGAAACCCCGAACTCGGCGGCCATCTCCTTGGGCGAAAGCCCCTTCGCCGCGGCGCGCACATAGGCGGCCTCGGCCTCCGACAGGCCCTTTTCGGCGAGCGATAAGATAGGCTTCTTCTCCTTCAGGTAGACCACGACCTGCTCCTTGAAGACCAGGTAGAGGAAGGCCAAGAAGGCGGTCGTGAAGAAGAGAGGACCCAAGGCATAGGTGCTGTAGGGGCTCTTGCCCAACGCGGCGAAGAAGAGGATCGCATATAGATAGACGATGAGCAGGGCGAGTTTAACCGCCCTTCGGCGTTCAAGATAGCCGCCTTTATACAAGAGGATCACGCCGCTGATGAAGATGCCCAGGCCATAGACGCTCAACGGCGTTTGGATCAAGGGCAAGGGAGCGATGCCTAAGAAAAGAAGCGGTTGGATGAACGAGAAGCGCTTCTTTACCGTCGACAGGATGAGAAGCGCGGTAAATACATAGAGTGAAACGACGGTCGGGTGAGTCACGGCCTGGAGAAAACTACTACCCTGACCCATCATCGAGAAAGCGAATATATTCAAACCGTTACCGATTAAGAATGATATCGAGAAGAATATACCCGTTCTCTTTAACGGATGGTCTTGAATTACAATTGCCACCATGATGCCTCCGCCTCTTGGGCGCTTACAATCGTATCCAACGACCCGTCCGACTCGGCCGCTTCGCGCAACGCGGCGCGGGCCTCCTCTAGGTCCCAAGCCCCCGCATTAAGGGGATTGTACTGCCCGGCCACGGCGTCGGCGGCCATGTCGCGCTCGTAGCCGGCCAACATCATCAAGGCCAGCCTGGCCATACCGGCCTCCACTACGGCCGGGTCGCCGCTCGGGTGGTCTACGATGGGGGCAAGGCGCGTCAGGTACGAGGCGTCGTCCTCCGGCGTATGGTCGAAGGCGCTTCGGGCAGGCCCCGTCGAGGCTATCCAAACCGTAGCCAAGTGGGCTAAGGCTAGGCGCTCCGGCTTCGAGCAACCCGCCGCGTAGGGCAGCGCCGCGACCAGCCGGGCCGCCTTCGACGAGGCAAGCCGGTCCTTCTCATCCGGCTCGAGCAGCAAGGCCGAGGCCGCAAGCTCGCTCAACGCAGTCCAATCGAAATCAACCATGCTCATGAGAATGTTATAGAGTGGAGAAAATAAAGCGTCAAGCGAAAATCTACAAGCCGCCCGCGGGTTTGTAGATGACTGTCTACATATCATGCGGCCGTACGGCGTTGCGTCGCGGAGAAGCGCTTAATAGAATGACGGCATACAGAAAGATACGAACGTTGATCACGAAAACATGAAAAAAGGCGGATGTAGAACGATTTCTTAAAAGCGCATGCACGACGAAGGCCCCGGGAATTCCCGGGGCCTTCGTCGTATGCGGGCGCAAGCTCCGCCGCGGGGGCTAGGCCGAACCCGCCTGGGCGCGCAGGGCGGCGAGCCTCGCCAACGGCCGCCGCATGGACTCCTCGGGGTTCATCGCGGCGGCTTCTTCAAGATTGAACCAGGCGACGTCGCCCGACTCCTCGCTGAGCTCCGGGGCCAGCTCCGGCGAAACGAGGAGGAAGCGCGCGTCGTAGTGCAGGTGGGCCGGCGCCTCGCCCCGGGCCGGGATCTCGTGGATGTCCACGTCGAAGAGCTCCCCGCCTAAGGCAGGCCTACCGTTAAGGCCGGTCTCCTCGAGCGCCTCGCGTCGGGCGGCCTCCAAGGCCGATTCGCCCTGCTCGCAGTGGCCGCCGGGCTGCAGCCAGCGCCCCAGCTTGCCGTGCAGCACCAGGAGCACCCTCGTATAGTCGGGCGTCGTCACGAAGGCGGAGCCGGTCACGTGGCCCTCCGCGCAGGAGCGCGAGAAGCAATCGTCGCGACGGCGTAAGAAGGCTAGGAAGCGATCCGCCGTCTCGCTGACCCGCGGGTCGGCCGCGCGCTCCGCATATCGCCCGATACGGGCTACAAGCTCGTCCCTCGCCTCGCGTTCATCCATCATGGCTCCTTGATACCCGGTTCTTTACTGCCCGACCGATCGCCGCAAGCGACGAGCTCGTAGCTTACGCTTGCGGCTCCATAAAACTCGGGGTACTATTTTAATCACGGCGGACGATACCACGGACAACGCCCGCTACGAAAGCGGAAGGGAGCGCTCATGGCCCGGGGCGAGCTCGACGACCTCATAAAGCTTCATTATTTTACGGACATCGGCAAGGACATAGTCAAGGAGCGCAGCCTACGCGGCGTCCTAGACCGCCTCATGGCGCGCATCGGCGAATGCTTCGCCCCGCTCAACTGGTCGCTGCTCCTCCTCGACCGGGAGCGGGAGGAGCTGGTCTTCAAGATCGCGGTAGGCAAGGCCTCGGACATCCTCGTCGGCCGCCGCATCCCCGCCTTCGAGGGCGTAGCCGGCTGGGTGGTATCCAACGGCCGGGCCCTGATCGTCGAGGACGCGTCCAAGGACCCGCGCTTCTCCGAGCGCGTCGACAGCATCACCGGCTTCAGGACGGAGTCCATCATCGCCGTGCCCCTTAAGACCGAGGAGCGGACCTACGGCGTCATCGAGCTCGTGAATAAGCTCGACGGCGGGCGCTTCTCGGCCTTGGAGCTGCGCACCCTGGCGACCATAGCCGACTTCGGCGCCATCGCCATCGAGCGCGCCGTATATTTAAGCCGCCTCCGCCGTCGGGCGGAGACCGACCCCCTCACCGGCCTCCTCAATCGACGGGGGCTCGGCCGCGTCATAGCCCGGGAAGGCCGCCGCATGAAGCGCTACGGCGGCCAGCTGGCCTTCATCCTCGCTGACGTCGACGAGTTCAAGGCCATCAACGATACGCGCGGGCACGCCGCCGGCGACGCCGTGCTCAGGGCCGTGGCGGCCGCGATCGAAGGGGCGGCTCGGGAAAGCGACGAAGTGGCCCGCTACGGCGGGGACGAATTCTTAGTCGTCCTGCCTTCGGCCGGCCCGGCCGAGGCGGAAGGAGCCCGGCGCCGCTTGGCCTCCGCCTTAGCGGCCGCCTCAGAGTCATGCGCCGCGGGCCCCTTCACGGTCACGCTGGGCGTACACGCCGGGGACGATCCCGACCTCGGGCGCATCCTGGAGGCCTCGGACCGCGACCTCTACCGCCAAAAAGGCGGCAGGCGGGCCAAGGACGGACTCGAGGACGACATCTTGGCCATGATGGACGAGCCGAAGGACTGCCCGTAAACGGGACGGCGTTCCGGAGCGGCCTCGGCCTAGCCTCCGGACCGCGGGCCGCATCGCCCTACTCGTATCCGCCCGCGCCGTATAAAAGCGCCGCGAACTCCGACAGGATCATGGCGGTAGCCCCCCAGACCCGCCGACCGCGGAGCAGGTAATACGGAACGCGCCATGCCTTGCCGTCCCACGAGGCCTCGTATTCGCGGGCGTTGGCCGGATCAAGTAGCTCGTCCAGGCTCGGCTCTAGCGCGCAGGCGACCTCGTCGGGATTGGGAAGGAAGTCCGGCGCCCGGGTCGCGACGGCGACGAAGGGCCAGACGAGGAAGCGGCTCGGAGGCACTTCGAGGAGGCTTAAGGCCAAGGGCCCCGCGGCGAGCTTCGGCAGGGGACCGAGTTCCTCCCGATACTCGCGGAGGGCGCAGCCCTCGCGGCTCTCGCCCGGCTCGAGCGCGCCGCCGGGCAATGAAAGCTGGCCGGCATGCGTCCCCTCTCCCGCCGGCCGCTCCATCAAGGCGAAGCGCGTCACGCCGTCCCGCTCGTAGAGTAGCAAGAGCACCGCCGCCTCGCGCCAACCGTCGCCGCGCGCCTTCCCCAAGAGCTCGAGCCTATAGCCGGGCGCCATGCGCGCTTGGGCGCTAGCCCCGGGGAGGATTGGAGCTGATTCGAGGAGCCGCTCCAGGGCGGCTAGGCTCGCGGGCATGGGATTACTATGCCCGCGGGCCGGCCGCGTCGGCAAGGCCCCGCTTTAGTACAGCGGGTACACGAAGCCCCTCGCCGGCTTAAAAATCGCGTCGAAGAAGGACCGCGAGGCCTTGGGGACGCCTAAATCGAAGCGTAGGCAGGCGATCTCGTCACGCCGGCGGAATCCTAAGGCTAGAGGGGCTAAAAGCTCGGGCGGGACCCTGGCCTCGGGCGTATCGCCGTGGTCGGCGGTCTCGATAGGCTCGCCGACCGGGTAGTCCCGGCCATGTCGCCCCACGAGGAGCGCCTCTCCGTCCCAGGACAGGAGGCAGGAGCTGCCGTAGAAGTCCAGGGCAAGCCGCGCGGGGACGCCGGAGAAGCCGCCATCCTTAAGGCGCGACGCGTAGACCGGCGCGGCGGCGGCCATGAAGGCCGGCGGGTCGAGCGCGGACATTTGCCAACCGTAGCCGTCCCAAAGCTCGCCGCCGAGGGCTTGGGCCGCGGCGGATACGGGGTGGCCGCGGTCCAGGAAGCTGGTGACGTGCGGGAGTCCGCGCTCCGCGCGGAGCTTCTCAGCCAAGGCGAGCGCCGCCTCCGGCGCTATACCGCCCTGCCAACCCTCGACGACGGCCAGGGTCGGCCCGAAGCAATCGTTCTGCACGCCCAGGTAGCCCGCCGGCGCGCCGCTCTCGTCGAGGAGCACGAGCCGTTCTACGGCGGTCTCGGGGCTCTTCTGCGCCTCGCCGGTGAGGAAGGCCCAGCGCGGATCGTCCCGCTCGGCGCGGAGCTCTAGCGGGCGCTGCGACTCGTCGAACCAGGCCTTTAAGAGCGGTAGGTCCTCGGCACTCGCCGGCCTATGGCTCGGCGGCGTCCCGAGCCCCGCCGTCAGTTCGGGGCTCAGCCGCACGCCCATAAGGAGCGGCACGGCGTATTCGTACCCGAAGCGGCGATAGAAATAGGGTATGCCCTGAATGCTCGAAAGGAGGTAGCCGCGCTCTTTCGAATCGGCTAGGAAGCGTTTCATGAGCCAGCTCGAGAGGCCGCCCCCGCGCGCGCCCTCGTCGGTGGCCACGAGGCCCAGCTCGGCTACGGGGAGCTCGCATGCGGGCCCGCCGTCGCGGCCGGCGTTGAGGCTCCAGGTCGCCGGGATGCGGCAGAGCGTAGAGAGGCAGCGTTCCCCGGACGGGTCGAAGAGCCCGTACCAGTCCTCGGGGCCCATGCCCGGCGCCCCGTCGCGGAGGACGCGGGCCAGGACGGCGACGCCCTCGCCGTGCACGCGCCCGTTTAGGGCGGCGATGGCGTCGAACTCCCCTTGGGTCTCGGGGTGGATGAAAATGAAGTCGTCGGATCCGATGCGTACGTTCATGCGCATGGCTATGATTCCGTTCAAAGAGGAGGAGTTTTGGTCGATGCGGGTCGCGGACCGGCGAAAGCGGCGGGGCGACGCCCCGAAGCTCCGCCCACTCAGGGCGGCCGGCCCGCGCTTAGAGCGTAGCCTTGTTCATAGTCTACCATCATAGCGGTCGGAGCCCTCTTACGAAAGGGACAAATCGACTATAAGGCGAACCGGCCGCCGGGCGGGCCCTCCGGCTTAGCCGACTATCCTCGGCTTCGCCCTTGCTAAACGCACCCGCACGTGCGAGACTTATGTTTTATTCCGCGCTCAAGCGCAAGGAGGAACTATGAAACGTCTCGCCGTGGCTCTCGTCTTAATACTCGCCATAAGCGCCGCGCCGGCCTTCGCCCAAGGCATCAATCTAGGCAACTTCCCGCTCGGCACCTGGATCGACGCCAATTACGACGCGGTTTGGGAGTTCTCCACCGGCAACATACGCAT
This sequence comes from uncultured Spirochaetaceae bacterium, assembly GCA_938004315.1. Taxonomy (GTDB): domain Bacteria; phylum Spirochaetota; class Spirochaetia; order Treponematales; family UBA12059; genus DAIPLR01. Next base: position 8,652 of record CALKWG010000247.1, on the reverse strand, counting down.
CCTCGCACCGGACGGCTCGCTGCATTTCGACTTCGGCGCCGAGGGCATCCAAGACTTCAAGGTAGGCGCCGGGGCTGACGGCCCCTTCATCACCTTCTCCTGCGCGGCCGTCGGCAAGAGCTATAAGCTTACCAAGCCGCTCCTCAAGGCGGAGATGACGCTAGAGATAGAGCGCTCCGGCTCGCCGAAATACGCGGTTACCATGGCCAAGCGCTAAGCCGAGCGGCGGCCGGGCGGGCGACGTATCCGTACCCGGCCGGCCCCCTCCTCCGCCCCCCTCCTCCGGCCCCTTGATGCGCGCCTAGTTTTCATATATTTTTATTACTACGTTCAGTCATCCCGCCTAAGAGTTATCTCCCCGGAGCGGTCTTTTGACTATAGACATCCTCAGCGTCCTCGTCGCAAGCGGCGTTTTGGCTTTCGCTTACGTGCTTATGTCGTTCGTAACCTGGCTCTCGGCCGCGGGCCAGATCAAGGGGCCCGGCGAATGGCTGGCCGGCTTCGCCCTCATCGGCTTAGGCATCGCCCTGGTGGCGATGCGCGGGCGCATCCCCGACCTCGCGTCGATATGGCTGGCGAACAGCCTGATATCCCTGGGCATACTCTACAAGGCCTACGGCTTCATGAGCTTCCTAGGGGTCCGCGGCGCCTGCCTGCGCCTCGCCTTGGCCTCTCCGGCAGCGCTGGTCTCTATCATGCTCTACGTCTTCCTCATGCCCTTCCCGAGCCTACCGGCGCGCATGGCGTCGACGAGCGCGGCCAACGTGGTCTACGGCCTGGCCATAGCGTCCATCATCTGGGCCAAGGCGCCGGGCGCCCTCGTCCCGCAGGCGCGGGGCACCGCGGCCTTCTTCGGCGCGTTCGCCGCGCTCTACGCCTTCCGCTTCACGCGGGCCGTCAGCTGGTCCGGCGGGCGGGAATGGATCAGCTCGGGCGATCCGGTGGAGCCCTTCATCCTGCTCGGCGTCGTGGCGATACTCGCCGCTATCGCGGTCATGGAGATGCAGCTCATGCACGCCAGGCTCAGGGGCGACCTTCGCGCCGCCGGCGACGAGATGCGCCGGGCCAACGAGGCGCTCAGCGAGGAGGTCAGGCGACGGAGCGCGGCCGAGAGCCAGCTCATCGCCCTGAACCGCGAGCTGTCGTCCACCCAGAAGGAGATCATGATCACCCTCTCCGAGGTGGTTGAGTTCCGCTCCAAGGAGACCGCCAGGCACGTGGCCCGCGTAGGCGAATACGCGCGCGCGCTCTGCAAGGCGCGCGGCCTGCCGGCCGAGACGGTCCAGATCATAGCCGACGCGGCCCCCATGCACGATATCGGCAAGATCTCGGTAAGCGACGACATACTCAATAAGCCCGCCGGCCTCTCCGAGCCGGAGATAGCCGTCATGCGCGATCACACCTTGGTCGGCCACGGCCTCCTGAATAAATCGGACCGGCCGCTCATCAAGATGGCCGCGCTCATCGCCCTGGAGCATCATGAGTACTGGGACGGCTCGGGCTACCCCTACGGCAAGGCCGGCGAGGATATATCGCTGGCGGGCCGCGTGGTCTGCCTCTGCGACGTCTTCGACGCGCCCTCGTCATACCGCCCGTATAAGGACGCCTGGGAGCTGCCGAGGATACTCGAGTACCTGCGCTTGGAGCGCGGCCGCATGTTCGAGCCGGCCTTAGTGGACGCGCTCTTCGAGCATTTAGACGAATTCCTCGCCATAGCCAAGGCGCTCAAAGACGACGATTAGGGAATTTCGGCGGCGGGTCGCCCGCCCGCGGCCCCTCCGCGCGCCTAAACGGCGCCGACGGGCAGCTCGACGCGGACCTGCGCGCCTATGCCCCCCGGACCGGCGCCGAAGCTCGCCTTGCCCCCGAGCTGGGCGGCCAACACCCCTATGAGGCGCACCCCCAACGACGCGCAGCGCTCCGGGTCGAAATCGTCGGGGAAGCCCGCCCCGCCGTCCAGCACGCAGAGCCTCATGATCCCGTCGACCGACGAAAGCTCCACGCGTACGGGTATCGGCGCGCCGAGCCTTGAGCCGTGCTTATACGCGTTGGTCAGCGCCTCGTTCAGGATGAGACCGAGCGGCACGGCGCGCTCCAGCTCCACCTCGTAGCCCTCGTAGGGGAAAGCCAGCTCGGCGGCGCGTACGCCGTAGACCTGGGCCAGGCGGCCCGATAGGTCGCGGGCGTAGGAGGCGAAATCCAGGCGCGACAGGCTCGACGACTCGTAGAGGGTCTCGTGCACCTGGGCCATAGCCTGGATGCGCGCGCGGCCCTGCTCCAGCGCCGCCCCCGCGACGGCGTCGGCCAGCTCGCCGGCCTGCAGCGACAGGAGGCTCGATATGACCTGGAAATTATTCTTCACGCGATGGTGTACCTCGCGGAGGAGGGCGTCGCGCTCCTCCACCGCCCGCGCGAGCTCCCGCTCGCTCTCGTCGCGCGCCGCGTCCCGGGCTTGGAGCGCCGCGGCCATGTCGTCGAAGGCCGCCGCGACCCGGCCGATCTCGTCCCCGGCTGGCTTGACGCCGGTGCGCGCGCCGAAATCGCCGCCGTGCAGGGCCGCGCTGGCCCCGGCTATGCGCGCCATGCGCGACCCTATGCCCAGCCTGGCCAAGGCCATGGCTATAGCCACCGAGAGCGCCGCGAAGCCTAGGCCCGTGAAGCCGTTGCGTAGGTTCAGGCCGCGGAAGCGCTCGGCTATGCGCGCGGCCGGCAGGTATGCCGCCGCCCGCACGACCGAGCCCGGGTCGTCGCCTAGGCGGATCGCTCCCATAGAGACGAGGAGGCCCTCGCCGCCCTCGCCCGGAACCGCGCCGATAAAGCGGTCGGCGCCGGCCGCCAGGGCTAGGAGCCCCGCGTCGACGCGGACGCCCAGGGGCTTGGCCGGATCGGCCGGTATCGCGAAGAGCCTGTAGCCCTCGGCGTCGAAGCACTCGAGGGTCGCCCCTTCGAGCCCGACCTCGCTCGGCATGTATGACGGGTAGTCGCGGAGGAGGAAGGAGCCTATGACAGCGTGCTCGCCGTCGTCGGAGCGCAGTATGTAAGGCAGGGCGAGGAGCCCGGTGGCTCGGCTCTCGATCATGGGTCCGTAGGCGAAGCCGGCCCCGCCGAACGCACGCCTAAAGTACGGCCTATCAGATACTAGATAGTCTCGCCTCGGGCTTCCCGACGCGACGATCTCGCCGTCAGAGCGCACGATAATCAAGGTGGTAAGGAAGGGATTCTCGGCCAGGAGCGAGGCTAAGGTCGCGTCCATGGCCTCGCCGCCCGAGCCCAAGTCGGGCAGGGCGAGGATAGACCTGAAGAGAAGCCGGACGCTCTCCGAAAGTATCTGATGCCTGGCCAGAGCCTCGACGCTGGCGGCCTCGAGCCGCGCCTTGGCCAAGGCCAGCTCGCTCCTCCTCAGCTCGTTGGCCGTGCCGATGGTGACGAGGACGACCGGCAGGGCCGAGACTAAGGCTATGCCCAGCATCATCAGGCTGAGGCTCGGGCGCCAGGGGCATCGGCGCGCGCTACCGGGGGAGCTTGGGTCGGCTGTTTTAGGTTTCATTATAAGCCCATATTACCATGGTTCTTACGAGGCGCTTAGACTTTAAAGCGATCGGCCGCTTCGCGCACCTCGGCTATAAGCGTCGAGGTCCGGGAAGCCAGCTCGGTGGTCGAGGCCACGGCTTCGTTGATCTCCTTGGTGCCTAAGGCTATCTCCTCGTTATTCTGCACCACCGCTTGATTGACCGAGGCCAGGGCGGCGGCCTGCTCCAGCAAGGCGGCGTTGCCGTCGCTCATACGCTCCGCGGACGCCGTGATCTCCGCCGATATGTCGCGGAGCCTGGCCAGGCCATCGAGCAGCTGCCTGCCGCCCCGATCCTGCTCGTCCATGGCGGCGCTGATGCCACGGACCTCGCCGCCGACCGCGCCGGCCTTCTCGTGCACCAGGACGTAGGAATCCACCGCCTCCCGCGCCGAGGCTTCGGCGCGGGCGATCGCCGCGGAGACGAGGCCCAGGCCCGAGGCTATGCCCTTGGCCTGCTGGGCCGACTGCTCGGCCAGCTTGCGTATCTCGTCGGCTACCACCGCGAAGCCGCGCCCCGCGTCGCCGGCGTGGGCGGCTTCGATGGCCGCGTTCATGGCCAAGAGGTTGGTGCGCGACGCGATGGAGGATACGACCCCGGTGGCTTCCTTTAAAGACTGCGAATGCTCGACGATGCCCCTGGCGGCGGCCAAGACCTCGTCGATCCTGGCCCGTCCGTCCGCTCCCAAGCCCACGAGCTCGTCGCTGGCCCGGGCGGCGGCGCCGGCGGCGCGGGCTACCGAGCCGACGTTGGCTATCATCTGCTCGACCGAGGCGGCCGATTGCGCCACGACGCCAGACTGATCGCCTATGCGCTCGCTTAACGCGTCGACCGCGCGTACGAGCCCTTCTATGGCTTCGCCGACCGACTTCACCGCGGCCGACTGCGCATCGAGCTGGCCGCGGCTGCTCACGAGGTTCGCGTTGATCTGGACGACGGAGGCGCCGGTCTCCTCCATGTTCGCCGACAGCTCCTGCCCCGCCGCCTCCAGGTCGGCGACCCGCGCCTGCACGGTGCCGATGAGTTCGCGGAGGCTCGCGGCCAGGCCGTCTATGCTCGCGCCCATCTTGCCCATCTCGTCTTTGCCCGACAGTCCCGAGCCGTTCCTGAAGTCGCCCTCGCCCAACGCGGCCAGGGAGGCTACGAGCGCCTTGGCCGGCAGGCTGATGGCGGCGGCGGCGAAGGCCGCGACGGCGAGCACGACGAGCGAGGCCGCCGCGGAGAGGGCCAGGAGGGCGGCGATACGCGTCTCGCTCGCGGCGAACTCGCGGCGGAACGAGAATTCCCCCTGGGACTTCACCGTCTCCACGAGCCGCGTGAGGGCCATGCTCAAACGCGAGAATTCGGATTCGGCTGAAGGTATGGCCATGAGCGCCAGGGCCGGATCGGCCTCGACGGTCGGGAGTAGGTTCTTGATGTAGCGCTGATACGATTCGAAGGCCAGCTCTATGTCGACGATATGCTGGTTCGCCGCCGGGACGAGCTGCTTAAAGTTCGACATGGAAAAGAGATAGGCTTCGGTCTCTAAGATGGCGTTCTGGAGCCTGGCCAAGACGTTCTTGACCTCGGCCGAGGCGTAGCCCATGGTTCCGTAGTTGATCGCTTTGTAGAGATTGAGCTGTATCTCATAGGCGGCGGCGTATGCCTGTCCGCTCACCCTCGTAAGAACGAGGTCGTTATCTTGCTGAGAACTCAGCGCGGCTTGGCCGGCGCGTAGCCCGGCGCTGCCGAGACCATACAGAAGGCCTAAGGCTATGACGACGACGACGACCAGGGAGACGAGCTTGGTCGTTATAGGGATATTTTGGAATAGGCGCTTTCGCATCGGGCAACCCCTAAGCATGGTGGTGTTCGATCGAATCGATCGAAATCGGCTGATAGTACACCACTTTCAGCAACCGGGCAAATATAGATTTTAGATATTTTAGACAATTGTAGATACTAATTGCTTTTTTTTTAAAGATTTTGCATAGTACCCATCGTCCGTTAACCGTCTGTACGCTTATTAAGTTAACACACAGGAGCCCCACATCGTGCCCAAACGACATACGAGCCTGGATGATATCGATCGACGCATCATCGACGGCCTGCGCGCCGAAGCCCGGGGGATCTCGGGCGAACGGCTCGGGGCCGAGCTTGGCATGTCGCGCGTGGCGCTCTGGAAGCGTATCCAAGCGTTGAAGGCTTGGGGCTACGGCATAGAATCGGGAGTCTTCGGGCACCGGCTCGTCATAGACGACGGCATCGCGCCATGGGAGCTCGATCCGCCCGGCCAGCTCACGCTCGTCGCCAAGACGGGCTCTACCATGGACGAAGCGTGGCGCCTAGCGGCGACCGGCGCGCCCTCCGGCTCGCTCGCCCTTGCCTTGGAGCAGGAGAGCGGCCGCGGGCGCTCGGGGGAGGCATGGCTCAGCCCTCCGGGAGGCCTCTACTTTACCGTCCTCATCCGCGGCTCGCTACCCGGCTCATACGTCGGAGCCGTCGCCCTTGAAGCCGGCCTCGCCCTGACGGCCGAACTCGGCGAAACGGGTTTGAAGTACCGTTGGCCCGGTTCCATACTAGGCGCGCCGGCGGCCAAAGCAGGCGGCATACTCGTCGAGCATCGTCCCTTGACGCAGGGCGAGCGAGCATATGCGGTCGGCATAGGCCTCCGCGCGCACATGATGGCGTCGTTCGGCGCTAGCCGCGCGCGCAGGGCGACCGTCGCCGTAGCGATCGCCCGAAGGCTAAGCTCCTGGGCGGCCGCGCCCGCCTTCGACGGCGGCCGTTGGGCGAGTCTGGCTCCGCCGTCCGGCCGCCCCGTCGTAGCCGAGCTTTGGGACGGAAGCATGAGGCGAATCGTACCTGTCGGCTTCAATCCCCGCGGCGAGCTCATGGACGCCGAGGGGGGCCTACCCCTCCACCTATTTGAATGCATCGAGCTACATGAAGGAGTACATCATGCATCGTAACGCCCTCGGCCTCGTCCTAGCCGCCCTCTTCGCCGCCCTGCTCGCGGCGGGGTCGGTGTTCTCCCTGCCTTTGCCGCCGCCCCTGCCGCCGGTGACCCTGGCCGTCTTCGTCGCTCTCTTCGCCGGCCTGGCTCTCGGCCCCGTGCGCGCTGGCGCCGCGGCCGCCCTCTTCCTGGGGATAGGCGCGATGGGGCTCCCGGTCTTCGCCAACGCCTCCGGGGGCCTGGGGCATTTCGCCGGCCCGACCGGCGGCTTCCTCTTAGGCTACCTGCCCGCGGCGCTGCTCTGCGGGGCACTGGCCGACCGGCGCGCCTGGGGCTACGGCCGTAACCTGGCCGCCGCCCTAGCCGGCGTCGTAGCGCTCTACGCCCTAGGCCTGCCCTGGTTCCGCGCGGTCCTGGACGCCCGGCCCGACCGCGAGCTGTCGATGGCCGGCGCCTTCATGATCATGCTGCCCTACCTCATAGGCGACGTCGTCAAGGCGGCGGCGGCGGCGGCCCTGGCCCGCGCGCTCAAGCCCCTGCTCACGGCGTACTTCCCGCCGCGGAGCCGGGCCTAAGCCCGCCGATGCTCATAGAGACGCGCGGCCTTAGGCGCCGCTTCCCCGACGGGGCCGTGGGCCTGGACGGCGCGAGCCTCGAGCTCGGCCGGCCCGGCCTCACGGTGATCTCAGGGCCGAACGGCTCGGGCAAATCGCTCCTCATCCGCTGCATACTCGGTTTGGAGCCGACCGACGGAGGGGAGATCCTCCTGGACGGGGAGCCTTTAGGCTCGCGCTTAGCCGAACTCCGCCGGCGCGTCGCCCTGGTCTTCCAAGAGCCCGAGCATCAGATCCTGGGCGTGACCGTACGGGAGGACGCCGAGTTCGGCCCGCGCGCCGCGGGGCTAAAGCCCGAGAGCTACGGCCACGCGGTAGACGCGGCCCTGCGCCGCGCGGGGCTCGAAGGCATGGGCGAGCGCCTGGCAAGCGCGCTCTCGGGCGGCGAGAAGCGGCGCCTCGCCCTGGCCTCCGCTTTAGTGGCCGAGCCCGAGCTCGTCATCCTGGACGAGCCCTTCAACGACCTGGACTGGCGGGGAGCCTCCGACCTCCTACGCGCCATCCTAGCTCTCAAGGACGGAGGCGCCTCGATAGCCCTCGTCACCCACGACCTGGAGAAATGCCTGGCCCACGCCGACCGCCTCGTCGTAATGGACGGCGGTCGCGTCGTCCGCGAGGGCGGCCCGCGGGAGCTCTGGGAAGAGCTACCGGTCCTAGGCCTCAGGCGCCCGGGCGGCGGGCCCGAGCGTTTATCGGAGATGAGCTGGTTGATGGGAGAAAGCCTATGAGGCGTCTCGCGATCTACGCCGCGCTGCAGGCGGGCGTCTTCCTGGCCCCGGCGGCCTTCCTGCCTATCGCGGCGGCCGCGCTCGCCTGCTTAGGGCGGCGAGACGGCATTCGGTGGGCGCGTTGGGCACGCGCATCGTGGCCCGCATTGCTCGTAGCCGCCTCGCCGGCCCTCGTCGGCCTGCCTTTAAGCGCCTTCATAGACGGCCGCCATGCCGATGCGCTATCGCTCTGGGCCCCTTCGCTCATCCGGAGCGCCAGGCTCGCCCTGGTCTTTCCCGCGGCCGCTTGGCTATCGGCCGGCATGAGCCCCGTCATGCTCAGGGACGCCCTGATCCGTATCATGCATCCCTTGGGCGCTCGGACGGCCGCTTCGCTAGCCAGGGCCGCTTCGCTCATGCTAGCCTTTTTCCCCTGGACGCTCGCCGAGCTGCGGCGCGCCAACGAGGCGGCCCTGCTCCGCGGCTCCGACCCCAGGCGGCGGCCGGCCAGGCATCTAGCCGCCCTCGGCGTACCCGTCACGGTCAGGGCGCTCGAGAAGGCCAGGCGCAGCGCCGAGGCCCTGTCGCTCAGGGACCCCGGCCTGGATCTAGGAGGAAGCCATGCCCCATCTACGCATACGGAACGTCGACCAAGATAAGCTGCTCGCCGCGAGCGACCGCCTCCGCGACCGCATCCAGGCCGCCGTCGGCTGCGAGCGCTCCTGGATCACGATCGACTGGGAGCCTAGCCGCCAGGCCCTCGACGGCGCTTAGATCGGAAGAGCGTCGTGTAGGGAAAGAGTGTAGATTTCGGGGGGCGGCGTGTC
>CALKWG010000246.1 GCA_938004315.1 uncultured Spirochaetaceae bacterium | reverse complement strand
ACCACCTAGATCTACACTCTTTCCCTACACGACGCTCTTCCGATCTCTGCCCCTGCGCGGCTTAGGCGAGGTCCTGATCTTCAAGAAGATCAAGGCCAAGCTCGGCGGCCGCTTCCGCGCCGGCATCTCCGGCGGCGGCGCCATGCCCGCCAGCGTCGATGTCTTCTTCGATACTGTCGGCGTGCAGATCCTGGAGGGCTACGGCCTGACCGAGACCGCCCCCGTGCTGGCCGTCCGCCCCCAGCGCCGCCCCGTCATGGGCACCGTGGGCCCGGCCGTGCGCGGCACCGAGTTCAAGATCGTCGACGAGCAGGGCAAGGACCTCGGCCGCGGCAAGAAGGGCGTCGTCTGGGCCCGCGGGCCGCAGGTCATGCTGGGCTACTACAAGAAGCCCGAGCTCACCGCCAAGGTGATGAAGGGCGACGGCTGGCTGGACACCGGCGACATCGGCATGCTCACCATGGACGGCTACCTGCGCCTGACCGGCCGAGCCAAGGACACCATCGTCCTCCGCGGCGGCGAGAACGTCGAGCCCCTGCCCATCGAGCAGCGCATCAACGACAGCATGTATATAAAGCAGTCCATCGTGCTCGGGCAGGACAAGCGCTACCTGGCGGCCCTCGTGGTGCCCGACCAGGACGTGATCATGGCCTGGGCCAAGGAGAACAACATACCCATCGTGGACTACGAAGCCCTCCTGGCCCAGCCCGAGGTGCGCGAGCTCTTGGACTACGAGATCAACCAGGCCGTCAGCCCCAAGAACGGCTTTAAGCCCTTCGAGCGCATCTTTAAGTTCGATACCCTGGCGACGCCCTTCGAGGTGGGCCGCGAGCTCTCCGCCAAGCAGGAGATCAAGCGCCACGCCATCAACGAGATCCACAAGGCCAAGATCGACAAGCTATTTAAGGACTAAGCCCGGACGCCGCCCCCGCGAGGGGCGGAGCCTACCGCGACCCGCCCTTGCAGGGCGGGTTTTTTCATTGCAAGTTCTTCCGCGCCACCTATACTTGAACGAGTCGCTCTTCATTTCGACCGCTACGGCCATCAGAGGTATACATGAGCTCAGGTCTCAGAAAGACTCTCCTCCTCGTCGAAGACGAAGCTATCCTCGCCTTGACCGAGCGGAAGCAATTAGAGAAGTACGGCTACGCCGTAGCCACCGCGACCAGCGGCGAGCAAGCCGTCGAGGAGCTTAAGCGCAACCGGGATATCGATTTGGTTTTGATGGACATCAACTTAGGCGACGGCATCGACGGCACCGAGGCGGCCGCCCTCATCCTCAAAGATCGGGACATCCCCATCGTCTTCCTCTCCTCGCACACCGAGCCGGAGATCGTCGAGAAGACGGAGAAGATTACCTCGTACGGCTACGTCGTCAAGAATTCGTCCATCACCGTGCTCGACGCGTCCATTAAGATGGCGTTCAAGCTGTTCGAGGCCAAGAACAAAGAGCTTGAGAAGGAGCGGGCCCTCGCCGTGAGCGAGCGTAAATACCGGCTTATCAGCGACAACACCTCGGACGGCATCATCCATTTTACGCCGGCGGGTACGATCGACTTCGTCTCGCCTTCGTACCTCAAGCAACTCGGCTACACCGAGGATGAGGAGCTCGGAAGATCCGCCGTAGAGATAACTCCCGAGATCCATCCCGACGACCGAGACGAGCTGTTCGCCAAGATCAACGGCGCTATCGCGCGGCGCGAACGTGAGCTGACCTACTCGTACCGGGTAAAGCACAAGCGCGGCCAATACATCTGGCGCGAGGACCATGCGAGCTTTATTTACGATGAGCGGGGGAGCTACGCAGGCGCCTACGTCAGCTGCCGCGACGTCAGCGAGCGCAAGCGCATAGAGGCCGAGCTACACGAAAGTAAGAAGAACACCGAAGCGCTCCTCAATATCGCGGCGGAGATCATCATCTCGTTGGACTTCTCCGGTACGATCTTGCTGTTAAGCGACTCCGGCCATAGGATACTCGGTTATGAATCGCCTGAGCTCATAGGCCGGGACTACTTCGCGACCTGCCTACCCCCGGAGAGCCGAGCGGAGGTCAAGGCCTACTTCAACGCGATCAAGGGCGGCGAGCGATCGGCGCTCGAACTCCATGAGAACGACGTAATGACCAAGTCCGGGGAGCGCAGGAGCGTACTTTGGCACAACTCGCTCCTTAAGGATCGCGACGGCGAATGCGTCGGCCTGTTCAGCTCCGGCGAGGATATTACCGAGCGTAAGCGCGTCGAGAACGAGCTAAAAGAGGCTAAGGAACGGGCTGAAGAGAGCGAGCGCAAGCTTAGGAGCGCGCACGCCATCGCCAAGATAGGCCACTGGGAACTGGACGTGCTGCTCGGCGTCTTCACCTTCAACGACGGCTTCTATGCCATCTTCCATACGAGCGCGGAAGAAGTCGGCGGCTACGAGATGGCCGTCGAGGAATACACCCGCCGATTCGTGCATCCCGACGACGCCTTCAGGGTCGGTGAGGAGACGAAGAAGGCCGTCGAGACGGAGGATAGGAACTACTCGAACAGCCTTGAACACCGCATCATGTACGCCGACGGCGGCGAAGGTTATATCAGCGTCCGGTATTTTATCGTAAAGGACGAGACCGGCGCTACGATCAAGACCTTCGGCGTGAATCAGGATATCACGGAACGGAAGCGGATAGAGGAGAGCCTGCGCGAACGCGAGGAAAAGTATA
>CALKWG010000245.1 GCA_938004315.1 uncultured Spirochaetaceae bacterium | reverse complement strand
ATACCGCGACCACCGAGACCTACACTCTTTCCCTACACGACGCTCTTCCGATCTTACCCGTAGCCGCCGACGAGTTCCGCGCGTTCTACCGCGAGGGCGCCCCGCGCGCCTACCTCTATGCCGAGCGTGGCGAGGCCAAGTCCGTCGTCGCCTTCAAGGCCCCGGCCCTCATCTACGGCTCTTTGAACCTGCCGAGCTCGAGCCTACTCATCGGGATGAGGGGCGACGCATTATTTATAGAATATAACGACGGCCTTTATAGGCTCGATTTCACGGAGGAGTGACATGGCTAGACGCGCCCTAGCGGCCGGTATCCTGCTCATCCTATGCGTCGCCGCGTCGGCCTTCCAGTGGCCATCGGAGCCGTCCTCGGTACGGTCGGAATTCGGCAGCTACGTCGGCGGCTACCTGCGCGGCATGGCCTTCGCCGGCGGGGGCGCGCCGGTACGCGCCCCCGAGGACGGCGAGCTGGTATTCGCCTACGGGAAGGCCAGGCTGCCCGACGGCTTCCCCCTGGCCCTCGCTTCGGTCGCCGCGTACGCGCACCCCGGCGGCATGCTCAGCGTCTTGAGCGGCATGCAGCCCGCTTCCATGGCCGACTATAAGGCGCGCGTAACGGCCGGCGAGACCTTGGGTATGGGACTGGAAGGAGAGCGTCAACTGCGCTTCGAGCTCTTCGACCTGCAAAACAGGCGCTACGTCAATCCGCGCATGCTCCTGCCGCCTACCGCCGACCAGCTCGCGCCCAACCTGCGCGGCGCCTGGCTCGTATCGGGAGCCGCCGAGCAGCCCCTGGAGCGCTCCGTTACGGTACGCCAAGGGACCTACTCCCTGGCGCTCGACGCGGCGGAGCTCACGCCGCAGGGACAGACGGGCATGCCCTTCCGCGTCACGGCGCTCCTAGACGGCGCGATCCGCTTCGATTGGAGGCACGACGCCGCCTGGAGCTCGGGAGGGCGGGGTATGATCGTCTCCGCCGACCCGCGGGTTGAGCGCGAGCTCTACGACGCGGCCGGACGCCTACGCCTGGGCCCCCTGGCCCTGAGCCGGGGCCGATCGCTGTTGACCGTGCGCCTTACGGATTTCGCCGGCAACGCCCGGGAGTTTTCTTACGCCGTCGTCGTCCAATAACATGTAGGCCGATACCGGGGAGGTTACCGCCATGGAAAGCTGCCAAAAAGTCCTATTCGTAGACGCCGCCACCGCGTATTACAAGCTCCGCCGCTACCCGCTCGCGGAATATTTCGGGCCGGTAGACCTAGGCCTGCACGTCTCGGGCCGTTATCGGAGCCTCAACATCGGGACGGGCCTCTTCGCCGGATCGATCTTACCCGGATCGAACCGCCTGGTCTTCAACGGCTTCTCGCCCTGCTGGCGCGGCTTCTATATATCGAGCATGGGCGGCGCAGGATTAGTATTCGATAACTTAGGCATAAACATGGTCTCGATCGTCGGCAAGGCGCCCAGCCCCTCGGTGCTCTACCTTAACCGCGACCACGGCGAGGAGGTGCAGGTCGAGCTCATCCCGATCGACGCGACTCGCGTGTGGGCGGGCGGCCGCGGCGGCGCCTACGCCATGATGGACGAGGCCCTGCGGCTCTGCGGGCCGCGCTACGCCGGCGAGTACCGCGCCTTAGCCGTAGGCCCGGCCGCCCTGGTCACCGACTACGCCGGCGTCCTCTCGGCCCCGGTCAAGGACGGCAGGGCCAGCGACGTCGATACCTGGGCGGGGCGCGGCGGCTTCGGCTCAATGCTCCTGGCCGAGCACGGCATCGCCGCCGTCGTCTACGGCGGAACCGTGGTGGACGACGACTTCCGCGACCGCAGCGTGGCCGACGCGTGGTTCGAGGAGAAATACAAGCAGAAGCTCGCGGTCAAGGACTTCGAGGCGACCACTAAGTATCGCTTCGACCCGAAGTTCCAGACCGGCGGCACCCTCGGCGTCAACTACGCGAGCGTAGGCGGCAGGATCATCGCGTTCAATTACCGCAGCGTGGAATGGCCGGAGGAGAGGCGCCTGGAGCTCCATAAGCGCCTCGTGCTCGACCATTACCTGAAGCAATTCAACGAAGAGACCATCGCGCCGAAGAAGCAGGCCACCTGCGGCGAGCCCTGCTCCGCGGTCTGCAAGAAGCTTAACGGGGAATACAAGAAGGATTACGAGCCCTACCAGACCATGGGGCCGCTGTGCGGCGTCTTCGACCAGCGGGCCGCCGAGCTCCTCAATCGCGCGTCCGACGCCGCGGGCTTCGACGCCATCTCTGGCGGCGGCGTCCTGGCCTGGCTGATGGACTGCCTTGACTCGGGCGAGCTCTCGCCCGAGGACCTGGGCGTCTCGTCTAAGCCGCGCTGGGAGCTCGAGGGCTTCGATCCCGTCGCCGACTCGATGCACAACGCGAAGTTGGGCGTCGAGCTCATCGACGCGATACTGAATAAGCGGGGCCTTATCGACCTTTCCGAGGGCGTGCGAAAATGGGCCCGGCGCGTCAGGCGCGAGCGCGGCGTCCGCATCCTGGACCGCTTCGTCTACGCGGCCAACGGCCGCAAGGGCTGGATGGTCCCCAACCAGTATTGGACGCCCGGGGCGCTCGCGCCGATGGCCATCATGGGTAAGTACTACATGCACTACGGTTCGGAATTCCTCCCGCCGCGCGAGCTGGGCCGAACCTGCGCCGAGCGCCTGAAGAAGGAGCTCATCATGGACAACGCCGGCATCTGCCGCTTCCACCGGGGCTGGGCGGAGGATTACGTGCCGCAGGCCATGGAGACGCTCTACGGCAAGCGCGACGCCTACCTGCGCTCGGTGTCCTCTGCGGCGAGCCGGCTCAACAGCCGGAACGCCGGCGTCTACTGGGAGAGCGAGAGCGACGTCCGGTTCGTGAAGAGCTTCCTACGGCGCGCGCGGGACGTCGAGAAGCAGTCGTCGCGCGAGCTCGACCGCTGGATAAGCTTCTTCGACGAAGATCCGGGCGAGGCCGCGCTCGAATTCTGGTTCGAGACGCGCAAAGGCATCGACGAGTCCCTGCGGGACTTCAACTAATGCCCGGCCTCGCCCCGCGCCCCGGTCCGAGCCCCCACGAGCCGGGCAGCCCCGCCTATAACGCCGAAATTTCCGACGCCGTCGCGCGGATACGCGAGAGGATTTTCGCGGCCTCCGCGAGGGCCGGGCGCGCCGAGGACGCGGTTACGCTGCTCGCGGTCACCAAATTCCATCCGCGCGAGGCGGCCATCGCCGCCTACGCAGCCGGCGTGCGCTTCTTCGGCGAGAACCGCGTCCAGGAGGCCGAGGCCAAATTCACGTCGCCCGTAGCCGACGCCGCGTCGCCCCTCGGCGCCGCGAAGCTCCATCTCCTGGGGCACCTGCAATCGAATAAGGCGAAGAAGGCCGCGCTCCTTTTCGACTGCGTCGAGTCTGCCGATTCGCTTTCGATCATCGCCGAGCTGGCCAAGCGCGCCCAGGCGGCCGAACGAGCCCTGGAGCTCCTCCTTGAGCTCCATACCGGCGAAGAGTCTAAATCGGGCTTCGCCGACCCCGACGAGCTGGCCCGCGGGCTCGAGCTGGCCCTGGCCAGCCCGTACCTAAGGCCCCGCGGCCTCATGACCATGGCTCCCTATACGGACGACGAGACGGCGGTCAGGCGCTCCTTTATCATCTGCCGAGAGACCTTCGAGCGGCTAGCGCCGGCGGCCGCGCGGGCGGGCGCCGCTTGGGACACGCTGTCCATGGGCATGACCAACGATTTCGAGACGGCGATAGCGGAAGGTTCGACCATGGTCCGCATCGGTACGGCCATCTTCGGCGAGCGGGCATAGAGCGTATGAAATTCGTCCGGCCGCGCGGCGCGGCCTTAGCCCTATGCTTAGCCCTGGGCTTGTCTTGCTCTCAGGCGGGGCCGGCCTTCGCCCAGGCCGCGTCCCCCTCACCCCTGCCGGAGCCCTATTCGGCCGAGGAGTTCCCCGCCTGGTCGCGCTCCCTCCGGCGTTGGGAGATCATCAGCATTGGCGTGTTTCCTATCGCGCTGTTCTATACCCGCTTCGCCATGGATACGAGCCGTTTCGTCCAAAACGGCTTCCAGGCCCGCTTCGCGCCCTGGCCGTTCAAGAACGAGTACTCCTACGCGCCGAGCGCCGACGAACAGCGGGCCGCCGTAGCCGTCGCCGCTGGGCTGGCCTTGGGCGTCGGCATACTCGATATGATACTCCTCCAACGCAGGGAAGCGGCGCGCGGAGCCGAGGCCCCGTAGGCCCGCGCCCTCAGGTAGCGCTCGCCCGCGCCTTGACAGCATCTTGGCGGGGTACTAGTATTGCTTACGCCGTGGAAAAACATGTACCGAACCTCCTGATCGCGTATCAGGACGGGCCGAACGGTCTAAAAGACCTAAGCTCAGCCCTCAAAGAGCGCTTCGCTAAGCTGGCCAAAGTCCACTTAAGGCCCGCTTCCGAGCTCGCGATAACCGAAATCCTGGCTGCCGACGCCTATCTGTTCGCCGTATCGGATATAGGCGCGCCGGTGTGGGGCGAGCTTCGTCGCGTCGCCCCGGGCATCAACCTGGCCGATCGCAGCGCCGGTTTCGTAGGCCCGGCGGCCGAAGGCTCGGCCTTTAGGGCGATCTTCGCCGCCTCCGAGCTGCGCTTCCCCGTCTCAGACCTCGAGCCCGCGCGGACGCCTCCGGCCAGCCCGAATTTCGAGGCCTGGTGCGCCTCGTTCGAGCCCGCGCTCGCCGCCCGATAGCGCGCCGAAAACGGTTCGAGCATCAAATACCCTGCGAGGTAGCTATGTCCTTAACTTTCAACCTAGACGACGCCATCCGAAAAGTGCCCGATTTCCCAAAGCCGGGCATTCTTTTCTATGACATCACGAGCGTCCTGGCTAATCCGGACGCCTTCGAGTACTGCATCTCGTCCATGGTCAAGATGTACCGGGGGCAGAAGCTGGACGCGGTCGCGGCCGTCGAGTCGCGCGGCTTCCTCTTCGCCGCGCCCTTCGCCCTGCGCCTAGGCCTGCCGGTCATCCTGGTCCGCAAGAAGGGCAAGCTGCCGGGCAAGACCCTAAGCCAGAAGTACGCCCTGGAATACGGCGAGGCCGAGGTCGAGATGCACGAAGCCGACATCCCGCGCGGGGGACGCGTCCTCATCGTCGACGACCTCGTGGCTACCGGCGGCACCCTACGAGCCGCCGCCGACCTTATAACCCGCGGCGGCGCCGAACCGGCGGGCGTCTTCTCCGTCATCGGCCTGCCTTTCCTGGACTATGAGAAGTCGCTCGGCAGCCTTGAAGTCCGTACTCTCATCGAATACTTCGGCGAATAATCCGAAGCCGCCCCGGGCCGCCGCTAAGGGGCCCGCAAGGAGACCGAATCATGCAAGCGTTACAGAAGAATCCGGCCTGGAAGGGCCGCAATGGCCCCGTCGTGCTCGTCGTAATGGACGGCGTTGGCTACGGCAAGTATCCCGAAGGCGACGCCGTGGCGGACGCCAAGCTTTATAACTTCCGCGCCCTGGAGTCCTCCTGCCCGGCGACTAAGCTGAAGGCCCACGGAACGGCGGTCGGCCTACCCTCCGACGACGACATGGGCAATAGCGAGGTGGGCCACAACGCCATCGGCTGCGGCCGCGTCTTCGCCCAGGGCGCCAAGCTCGTCTCCGCCTCCATCGAGACCGGCGCCATCTTCCAAGGGGCGACCTGGAAGAAGCTCGTCGCGCAAGCCAAGGGCGGCCCCGGCCGCGCCATGCACTTCATCGGCCTCTTCTCCGACGGCAACGTACACAGCCATATCGACCACCTTAAGGCCATGCTCTCGCGCGCCAAGGCCGAGGGCGTCATGAAGGCGCGCATCCACGCGCTCTTAGACGGCCGCGACGTGGGCGAGCAGAGCGCCCTCGACTACCTCGAGCCCTTCGAGGCCTTCCTGGCTGAGCTATCCCAGGGCGGCTACGACTACCGCATCGCCTCCGGCGGCGGACGCCAATACATCACCATGGATCGCTACGGCGCCGACTGGAGCATGGTCGAGCGCGGCTGGCGCACACACGTCCTGGGCCAGGGCCGCGCCTTCAAGAGCGCCCGCGAGGCCGTGCTGGCCTATCGCGCCGAGAAGCCCGCCCTCATCGACCAGGACATGGGAGAGTTCGTCATCGTCGACGATGCCGGCCCCGTCGGCCCGGTGAAGGACGGCGACGCCGTCGTATACTTCAACTTCCGCGGCGACCGCGCCTTAGAGATGACTTCCGCCTTCGAGGACGAGGCCTTCGACAAGTTCGACCGCGTCCGCCGTCCGGCCGTGGAGTACGCCGGCATGATGGAGTACGACGGCGACCTGCACGTGCCCAAGCAGTACCTGGTGAGCCCGCCGTCCATCGACCGGACCATGGGCGAGTACCTAGCGGCCAGCGGCGTGCCCATGCTGGCGGTTTCCGAGACCCAGAAGTACGGGCATGTAACCTACTTCTTCAACGGCAATCGTACCGGTAAGTTCGACGAGAAGCTCGAAGACTACCTGGAGATCAAGAGCGACGTGCTGCCCTTCGAGCAGCGCCCCTGGATGAAGTGCGCCGAGATCACCGACGCGGTACTTGCCGCCGTAGCCGGCGGCAAGTACCGCTTCATCAGGCTCAACTTCCCCAACGGCGACATGGTGGGCCACACCGGCAACTACCAGGCCGTCGTCTGCAGCCTCGAGGCCATGGACATCCAGATCGGGCGCCTCAAAAAGGCGGTGGAGGCGGCCGGAGGCGTCCTCATCCTCTCGGCCGACCACGGCAACGCCGACGATATGTACGAGCACGAGAAGAAGGGCGGCGCCGTCTCCCGCAAGGCCGACGGCAGCCCCAAGGCCAAGACCAGCCACAGCCTCAATCCCGTGCCCTGCGTGATCTACGACCCCGACTGCCGCGGCGAGTACGAGCCTAAGCTCCGCGAGGGCCTGGGGATCAGCTCCCTGGCGGCCACGACCATCGAGCTCCTAGGCTACCTACCGCCCGAGGGCTACGATCCCTCCGTGATCGCCCTCAAGGCCTGAGTCCGTGCTGGAGATAGAGCTCAAGGCCCGCGTGGACGATTTGGGCGAGGTCGAGCGCAAGGTCGCTCTCTTCGCCCGCTTCGTCCGCCGTTTCGATAAGCTCGACTCATACTGGCACGGCCCCGACTGGCGCTTCGCCCGGGGCACCAAGGGCTTCCGCATCAGGAGCGACGACGGCGCGTCCATCGTTACCTTCAAGCGCAAGCGCAACGAGGGCGGCATCGAGATCAACGACGAGACCGAGTTCCAAGTCTCCGACCGGGAGGCCTTCCTGGCCCTCGTGCGACGTATCGGCTGCGAGCCGTTCTACGAGAAGCGCAAGGCCGGCGCGCACTACGAATTCGAGGGCTTCACCATCGAGCTCGTCTCGGTCCCGGGCCTGGGCGACTTTATCGAGATCGAGCGCGTCATCCCAGGCGACGAGGACCCCTCATTGGTCGCCATGATCCAAGGCGAGCTCAAAGCAGTGCTGGCCCGCTCAGGCGTCCCCGAATCGTCCATAGAAGGCCGGAGCTACTCCGAGCTCATACTAGGCCAGCAATCCCGCGATCCAGCCTGACCTTGACCCCCGCGCGCCGCCCATGCTAGCGTAGCGCCCGCGAGGGCGCTTGGCTCAGCTGGTCAGAGCGCCTGGTTTACACCCAGGATGTCGGGGGT
>CALKWG010000244.1 GCA_938004315.1 uncultured Spirochaetaceae bacterium | reverse complement strand
ACCACCGAGATCTACACTCTTTCCCTACACGACGCTCTTCCGATCTATATGGACGTGCCCCATTTCTACCGCAGCTTTAAGCGCCGTTTCGGCCTGACGCCCGGGGCCATGCGCGAAGCCGGTAAGGCGATAAACGGAAACGAAGACAATACAAGTCGTTAATCCCGTCTAATGCGCTTTCGCCCGATGCGTCTACACTCAGGATAACCACCTTCTAAAGGAGATACCTATGAAGCGACGTATCCTTTCCGTAGCGATGCTGACGCTGCTCGCCGTCTCGGCGTTCGGCATGGGCGGGCGCGAGGCCGCCCCGGCGGCCGCGACCAAGAAAGCGCGGCTCAACGTCATGATGAGCTTCCCCCGCTTTACCGAGCAGATGGAAGCCTACTTCGAGCAGTTCAAGGCCAAGATGCTGAAGGAACGCGGCATCGAAGTGACGATCGTGCTCGAGATGCCGAGCTCGGATCAGTATAACAACATACTGCAGACGCGGCTCTCGTCGAACGACGCGCCGGACCTCTTCACGCTCCACGCCTCCGCCGACCTGCCCATCTACCACAAGGCGGGCTATCTAGCGGACTTGAGCGCCCAACCCTTCGCCTCCACCCTCTATCCCAACGTGCGCGACACCGTCTCTATCGGCGGCAAGGTCTACGCCGTACCTTTCGAGAGCACGGTCTGGGGCTATCTCTATAACAAGGACATCTTCGAAGAATGCGGTCTGAAGGTTCCTAATACCTTGGACGAGATGAAGCAGGTCGTGAAGGTCCTTAAGGAGCGAGGCTATACCCCGTTCTTATTGGCCTTCCAAGAGCAGTGGGTACCGCAGCTCATGACGGCCCTCGCCCTCGGCGGGAAGGTAAGCGGCCAGGTCCCCGATTGGGTAGACCGCATGTATAAAGACCAAGGATCCTACCGCGAGGTCGCCGAGATCCTCGACGTCATCGAGCTCATCATGGCCAACGGCACGCCCCGGGCCATGGAGACCGGCTCGGAACAAGGCGCCGCCAACTTCGCCAACGGGCGCGCGGCTATGTTCGTCCAGGGAACCTGGAGCGCCGAATCCATCCTATCGGTCAACCCGAAGATCAGGATCGGCGTCGGCGCGCTGCCTGTCAACAACGATCCGGCCTGTACCAGGGTTAACCTGGCCACGACGACCTCGCTGGCAGTCTACTCTAAGACCCCCGAGCGCGAGCTGGCCTTGGCCTTGGCCAACTACATACTCGACCAGGAGGCGTCCTCCAAGCTTTACGAGTCGCTCAAGTTCAACCCCGTCTCGACCGTGCACAAGTTCGAGCAGTTCCCCTGGGCTAAGGAGGCGTCGGCCTACGTCGCGGCGGGCAGGGCGTATCGAGACCTGGTGCTGCCTTCGGCCGTCACCGACGAGCAGGGCAAGCTCCTTCAATCGCTCTACGTCAAGCGCGTCACCCGCGACGACTTCATAGCCACCATGGATCGGACCTTCCAGGCGGCCAACAAGGCTAGGAACCAGTAACGAGATGGGCGAAGGGCGGCGGCGTATGGGCGCAAGGCGTAGGGACCATCCGAACGCGCGGGTACTGCTGTTCGCGGCGCCGGCTTTCGCCGTCTTCGCGGCCATAAAGCTGCTGCCCGCCCTTCTCGGCCTCGGGTATAGCATGACCAACTGGAGATCGGAAGAGCGTCGTGTAGGGAAAGAGTGTAGATCTCGGTGG
>CALKWG010000243.1 GCA_938004315.1 uncultured Spirochaetaceae bacterium | reverse complement strand
GATCCATGCTAGCGGAGAACTTCAGGATCTGGCGGAATAAGGTCTACGCCGAGGGCGAGAAAGATGCTTATCGGAAGGCTAACCAAAAAACCGCCTACAAGTTGCTGGCTATGGGCATGAGTCCGGAGGCTGTAGCGAACTTCCTTGAGATCAGCATAGCCGAGCTCAAGGCTTTGGTTGAGCAGGAATAGCTCGTAGCTGAGTTAGCATCTTGCTATTAGAAACTAGCGCATCGACTACCTGCGCCAGGTAGCCGCCGAGATGATCCCCGGCGAGCCCATAGACCTGCGCATCGAGGAGGACCGATCCATGCTAGCGGAGAACTTCAGGATCTGGCGGAACAAGGTCTATGCCGAGGGCAGGCTCGAGGGTAAGCTCGAAGGCAGACTTGAAGGCGAAAAAGACGCTTACCAGAAGGCTAACCGAAAAACCGCTCATAAGCTCTTGGCGATGGGCATGAGCTCGGAATCGGTTGCAAATATATTGGAGATCAGCATAGCCGAGCTCAAGGCTTTGGATGAGCAGGACTAGTCGGTCCGCCTCTTGTTTTTCCCCAGAGAAGGCAGTCAGTCGCACGTGCTGCTGAAGTCGGCCGCGCACGCGATATCTTTACAAATTGGCAATCCAATTGACAATTTGTAAATGCTTGATAAACTATAGGCATGATAGCGAGGCTTGCGGCCGATACCATACGACGACTCGCCAAGGGCTTCCCGGTGCTCTGCATCACCGGCCCAAGGCAATCAGGCAAGACCACGCTGGCCAAAGCCTGCTTTCCCGATCTGCCCTACCTTTCCCTTGAAGACCCCGACATCGCCAGGCTGGCGCGGGAAGACCCGCGCGGGCTCCTTAGCGCCTACCGCGACGGTCTCATCCTGGACGAAGCGCAGGCGGTGCCGGAGATCTTCGCGTATCTAAAAACCGCGGTGGATGTAGACCCTCGACCGGGGAGATACATCGTCACTGGTTCGCAGCAGTTCGGCCTACTCGCCGGCGTCACTGAATCTTTAGCCGGACGGGCGGCTTTCCTTACCCTGCTGCCTTTTTCGGCCGCCGAGCTCAAGGCGGCCGGGCGGCTCCCTCTCGATCCTTACCAAGCCATGATCAAAGGCTTCTACCCGCCTGTGTATGACCGGGAGCTTCGCCCCTACGACTGGTACACGAACTATATCGCCTCCTATGTCGGGCGCGACGTTCGATCGGTCCTCAATGTGAAGGACCTGGGACAGTTCCAAACCTTCGTGAAGATGTGCGCATCCCGCGTCGGGCAGCTCCTTAACCTGAGCGCCTTGGCCCTCGACAGCGGCCTAACGCATAATACGGCCCGCTCCTGGCTATCCGTTCTCGAGACCAGCGGTATCGCGTATCTCCTTAAGCCATACCACCGGAATTTCGGTAAGCGCCTCGTAAAGAGCCCGAAGCTGTACTTCTTAGACTCGGGCCTAGCCGCACGGCTCTTGGGCATCAAGACCGCGGAGGAGCTCTTCATCCACCCGAACCGAGGTAGCCTTTTCGAGTGCTTCGTCGTAGCGGAGCTTCTCAAGGCACGTTATTCGACGGGCTCGAATCCCGGCATCTACTTCTGGCGCGACAACGTCGGCACCGAAGTGGACATAGTATACGAGCACGGACAGGAGCAGAAGGCCGTCGAGATTAAATCCGGTAAAACCTTCGCGCCGGAATTCGCCTCCGGCCTTGAGAGCTGGATGCGCTATGCGGGCGCTAAGGCGGAAGATTGTAGCGTCGTATACGCCGGGGAGCGCGCGCTTAAATGGAAAGGCATCTCGTTCGTACCCTGGCATGAATCGAGCGATTTAATCTGATTCGGGCGGCAGCATGAGCCCGGAATCGGTGGCGATTGTACTTGAAATCACTATGGCCGAGCTTAAAAAGCTTGGGCGAGAAGGATTAGCGCGCTATAGATATGGTTTGGCCGTATAACGACCATGGAAAACCGATCGCAAGGAGTGCGTTATGAAGAAATTCGTCGCCGTATGCTGCGTGTTCGCCGTCGCCTTGGCCGCCGCTGGCGCCCAGGACATAGCCATCGGGCCTCTGGTAGCCGTTAACGCTACGTCCAGGACGATAGACAACAATTCGGCCAGCAGGTCGACCGTGACCGTCGGCGCCATGGTTCCCATCCTGTTAGACGGCGGAATGGAGCTTACGCCGGAGCTATCGCTCACCTTTTTCAATGAAAAAGACGTCTCGAACACCATCCCCGGCTATGCCCAAGAGCTTCAAAGTTTTGATTTTACCTTCGGCGCGGGCGCATATTGGGCCCTGGCTAAGACGAGCCTCTTTACGTTCAAGAGCGGCGGCCAAGTCCTGTTCACCCTGAACGGCAAAGAGACGGGCGCTTCGGCCGCTACCTATGAATCGTACTTCTATCCTGAAATATCCTTAGGAGCGCCGCTGATAATGGACCTGAGCCTAAACCGGCGCTTCGCCGTCCGCATCCACCAGCCTATAGCCTACCTTAGCTGGGGTTCGGAGAGCGAGCAGATCGCCGGCGTTAAGGAGACGAACGCGAGTTTCCAACTGGCTACCTTCTATACTGGCCTTCTGCTCCGCTTCGCGTTCTTGATAAAGCTCTAAGGTATCCGAGACGGCGGGCCGTCGCGGCCCGCCGATCGCTCAGCCGCGCCTTTAACCCTTAAAACCATCATAATGCTATCCGTAAACCGTTTTACCCGCCCCTCTATCGGCCGTATTATTTCATTTTTTAGTGACAAATTAGTCAAAAAATGTCTAAAACAAAGCATTTACGGCACGAAAAAAACTTGACACCTAAATTTGGCCCTGGTATACTCGCGCTAAAGCTAAGGGGGACCGGCGAACCCTAGGTTCTACGCCCCGCTTTATTCCTACAAGGAGGAATCTACATGAAGAAAGCTTTCGTGCTTCTTCTGGCTCTCGCCGTTCTCGGCGGCGCCGTCTTCGCTGACCCTGCGTATACCCTCACCGGTAGCGCCACCCTCACCTGGGGCTATGACCTCGACACCCAGGCTCATGGCTTTACCAACGCCGCTTCCGCCAAGCTCGTGTTCCCCCTCGGCGCCCACAAGGACGCCAAGACCGGCGAGGCGATCACCGGCGAAATCAGCATCTCCGAGTTCAAAGTAGGCATCGAAGCCACCGAGACCAACGCCGCCGCCCTGACCACCACCAAGGGCGCCGTCACCGCTAAGATCCTGTTCCCCAGCAATCTGTACCTGCAGATCGCCAGCGCCCCGAAGTTCGAGATTAACCACGCTCAGCAGATGGCTACGTGGGTTACCAAGGACTTCGCCGACGCTAAGAAGGCCGCTCCCGCCATCACCAGCGCCGGCGGTTTCACCTTCGGTATGACCGGCGACTTCAACTTCGCCCTCAAGGTCGGCTCCACCAACACCCACACCGCGGCTGCCGCGGCTGCCGGTACTACACCGAAATATGAGCTGGTAGTTCTTACCGCTGATGTAACCACCGCTACCACTGGCGTTACCTATGTTACCGACCCTGTAACCGATGGCGGCGAGACGGCCACTCCCGTTGCTGGTACTTGGTGGAAGAAGACCCTCACCGCCGCTGTCGCCGCTCCCGCCAACGACTACCTCGTCGGCGCCGATGTCGGCGTGAAGCTCGGCGACCTGGGTACCCTGACCGCCAACGCGATCTACGGCGCCTTCCAGGCCACCAACCCCACCCTCGGCCTCGGCCTCAAGGCTACCCTGGCCCCCATCGACGGCCTGGCCGTGGTCGCCGCCGGCGATTTCCAGAAAATCGGCACCGTCAGCAAGTTCGATGGTATGCTCACCGTCGACTACACCATGGCTGACATGTTCAAGTTCGGCGTGGGCGGCTACTACTACAAGCAGCTTGAAGCCACCCCGAACTACCTGGACGCCCGCGTCCGCGCCAGCCTCCTGGCCGTCGAGAACCTGACCTTCGAAGTCGGCGTCGACGCCCTTGACCTCCTGGCCGATCCCGCTCCCGCCCAGATGTCCGTGCTCATCGGTTCCAAGGTCGCCTACAAGGCCATGCTCGATGACGCGAACTACCTGAAGCCCTACGTGAACTATGCCTACTCGCTCAAGAGCGAGGGCCAGTACCTGAACGCCGGTATCGAGGCTATGTTCTTCCCGCTCACCACCTTCACCCTCGACTACGTCGGCGGCAAGATCACCGACAACGGCGTCACCATCGTTCCCAAGCTCGGCGACACCACCGACCAGGGTATCATCACCTTCGCGACCAAGATCAGCTACTCAGCCTAGCTTAGCTACCGGTTGATCCAACGGCCGCCCTTCGGGGCGGCCGTTTTCTTTTATCCGCGTCTTGTCTCCGGCTAAGCCCCTTAGTATGGTGAAGTCATGCTATTCAATCGATTCAACGCTCTTCCGTTGTTCTCTATGCTTTTCGTCGCGCTCTTCCTTGGCCCCATGCCCATCCGCGCACAAGACCGCGAAGGCGGGGCGATCCAAGAGATCAGGGTAGACGGCCTTAAGCGCACCCGGCCGGCCGTGGTGCAGGAGCTCTTGTCGACGTACCGCGGTCGGCATCCTGAGACGGTCGATGCGGGCGAGGTCGCCGCGCTCCTCATCGATACGGGCATTTTCGAGGATATACGCGTGGGCTTTAGCCAAGGGCCTGACGGCGCTATCATGGAGATAGGCGTCCGAGAGAAGTGGTCGCTCATACCGCTGCCCATCTTCGCTGCCGGTTCCGACGGTATCGTCGCGGGCGCAGCGCTCATAGACGCCAACGCCTTCGGCTTGAACGATAAGCTCTTCGCCGTTGGCTTGGCCCTGCCCGGCGGCTGGATGGGGAGCGTGGCCTATGTCAGCCCGGCGGCGGGAAGCGCAGGGCTCGGGTGGTCGGCCAGCGCCTTTTACTCACGCCAGGAGCGGGCCGACCTGGACGCGTACGGCGTCGAGCTACGGCGCTACGGCTTCGACGCCTTGGCCTTGGGTCTCGGCATAAACCGCACGATCGCAGGCCCCGTCTCGGGCGAACTGGGGCTTGAGTATCGAAGCCGGCTGACCGAACAGCTTGACGGCGCGCCGCCCGCGCCCGACGGCTATGCCGCCCTGGGACTACGCGGAGGCCTAGGGGTTCGGGCGCCCGCCTTTTGGGACGGCGTTTTCCTCCGTGAGCGAAGCGCCTCGCTTGACTATCGCTACTACCTGGGCCTTGAAGGCGATAGCTTCGCCGCCCTAAGCGCCCGCTTTCAGTACGAGCTGGCGCCCCTCCCGGGCTTAAAGTTGGTTTCGTGCGGCTCCGCGATCTGGTCGCCGGACGCCCCGCCGGCCGCCGAGACGGGCGCGGACGCGGCGCGGCTCATCATCCTACCCGGCGCCTTCGTGGCTCGGAGCCTGGCCGGCTTGTCTCTGGGTCTGGAGTTCAGGCTCTTAAGCCTCGGGCCGGCTAACTTCGCGGGCTTGGCCTCCTATCAGATCGGCGTCTCCGAGGGGCCACTTATCGGCCTGCGCCTGGACCACGGCCCCGCGGCGGGCTTAAGGCTCTACCTGGCCCGCGTGGCCGTCCCGGCCATAGACTTGAGCGTCGCCTATAACGCGGTGACCGGCATCCCGCGCCTGAGCTTCGGCATCGGCATGAGGATGTAGACCGGCTTAGCCCTTGGTACTAAACCTCCCCGCCGCCTGCTTGATCTCGTGGGCGGTGTCGGCGTTCTGGCGGGACAGGTCGGTCAGGGCGCTGGCCGAGGAGTCTATCTCCTGGATGCCGATGGTGA
>CALKWG010000242.1 GCA_938004315.1 uncultured Spirochaetaceae bacterium | reverse complement strand
ATCTTGTTGAAGAGCTCGATGGTCGTATCGGCGTAGGGCGTACCGATGATCAAGCGCCCCAGGGTCACGAGGCCCCAGACGCCGCGGGTAAAGAATCCGCCGAAGTTCCTAAAGAGGTAGCGCGGCTCGCCCTCGGCGAATCGCGGCCACATGTACTGAGCGTCGAAATAGCTCGGCCCCGCGCTCTCGTAATCGCCCGATCCGAAGGGGTCTCCGTCGCCTTCAGCCGTGCCGCCGAAGGGGTCTCCGGATCCGAAGGGATCGCCGTCGCCCTCGGCGGGAGCGCCGAAAGGATCTCCGTCGGAGGCGAAGGGGTCGCCGTCGCCCTCGGCAGGAGCGCCGAAAGGATCTCCGTCGGAGGCGAAGGGGTCGCCGTCGCCCTCCGCGGGGGCGCTTGAGTCGAAGGAGCCGAAGAGCGCGCCTAGGCTCTCGAAGCTTTGGCCTAAAGAGGCGTCGCCTTCATAGTAGCCGTGGTCGGCCTCGGTCGCGAAGCGATCCTCCGGAACTCCGCCGCGAACGAGCGTCAGGTAGCGGCCCCATTGCGAGGTCGACAGCTCGATCGCCAGGACGATCAGGGGTACGACGAACCAGATCAAGGCCTTGGCGCGTTGTTTATTGAGAAGCTGGCCGAGCCCGGGCAGAGCGAGCGAAGCCAGGGCGGGGACCCAGGGCGGCGCCGCCGGGGCGCCGCGGCCGGTCGGCGGCCGATCGCTAATCTGAAGCATGTTTCCTCCCGCTGCCGGCGGTTTTAAATGCCGGTCGGCTCGGTATGCAAGTCTAGCGCCGCCCGGCCTCGCACGCAAACGCCGAAGCGGGGCGGCTAGAAAAAGAGCCCCCGCGTACGGAGGCTCGATCGGCGAAAGCGGGGCGCCCCGAGGGCGCCCCGGGTTCCTTACTGGGCCTTGTTATTGGCCTCGAACCATTTCTTATACGCGTCGACGATGGTCTGCTGGGCCTGGGCCGGGGTCTTCTCGCCGTCCCAGACGGCGCGGAGCTCCAGATTCAGGTTGATGTTGTAGTAGCCGTCCATGGCCTTCTTGGCGGGGTTGGCCGGGAGGGCCACGGTGGGCTCGGGGTAGCTGAAGGCGAAGGCGGCGGACATCTCCCGCTTGTTGACGTCTTCGTAGGTCGGGGTGTTCGTGCTCCTGGCCTTGAGGACCGGGATATAGCTGGAGCTGTCGACCATGGCCTGCATGCCGTCGCGGAGGAAGAGGATGCGGATGAGCTCGTGGGAGGCCGAGGGGAACTTGGTGAAGCCGTTGATGGCCCAACCCTTGGTCTTTACGAGCGGGGCGAGGCGCTTGCCCTTCCAGGTGGGCATGGGGCCGAACTTGATGTCGTAGCCGCCCTTGGTCTCGGCGCCCTTGATATCCATCCAGGTGCCGACCATGAAGAAAGGCGCGGTCTCGAGGTTGAGGGCGTCGTCCCAGCGCCAGGTCATGGAGGCGGCGGGGGTGCGGGCGCCGTTAACCTCGGCGGAGATGCGGGCGTCGCTGGCGGCCTTGATGAAATCGAGGCCGGCCAGGAAGTCCTTCTGCTCGAAGCCGGGGTTAGCCGGATCGCCCTTAGCGAAGAGGCGCCAGCCGCCGGCGGTCAGGCTGGAGAAGCCGGACCAGACTTCTTCCAGGGACATCGGGAAGACGATGTTGACCGGCTTGCCCTTGTAGGTCGGGCGGGCGGTCTGCCACTGCTTGGCCAGGGCGAAGATCTCTTCCCAGGTGTCGAAGGCTTCGGGCAAACCGTCGTTGTTGCGGTCCGTCGTATTAAGGCCCAGTGCCTCCATCATGGTTTTGTTCCAAGCGAAGGCCATGCCGTCCCAAGCGGAGGGGATGAACTTGCGGACGCTGCCGACGTTAGCGCCGGAATAGAAGGGATCCAGCGCGAAGCTCCTGGCGGCGTCGGTGATCACCTTGTCGAAGGGCAGTAAGGACTGGAAGTTGCGGCTGACCTCGCCGTCGATCACGAAGACCACGTCCGGGGCCTCGCCCTGGTTCTGGGTGACGAGGTCGGCGCCGCCGGCGGCGCCGAAGTTCACGAACTCGACTACGCCGCGGGCGTCCGGGCGCAGGCGGTTCCAGAGCTCCACGATGGCCGCGCCGAACTGGTCGTTGTCGACGCCGACGCGGATCTTGGCGCCCGGCTCGATCTGGAACTGGCGGGCCCTGGAGTCCCATACGGCGCGGGACTGCGCGAAAACGGCGCCCGCGGCCATGAGCAGCACGAGGGTAAGAGCGATAATACGCTTCATAAAAGCCTCCTTGTGGGTAATCCACTAAAACGGTTTACTTACGTGTAGAGTAGGTGCTAATCTGCGATAGGTCAAGTGGAATTTTGTAAGGGGAAGCCATGCATGCAGCCGCTGTTTTCCATCGCGCCGACGGGGCGCAGTGTTACTCGCCCGACGGCGTCTCGTTGACGATACGCTTCCAGTGCGCCGCCGCCGACGTGGCCGCGGCCGAGCTCTGGGCCGGCGACCCGCATGACTGGGCCAAGAGCGGCGAGGCCTGGCTGTGGCGCTGCGCGTCCTATCCCATGCGCAAGGTCGGGTCGGACGGCGTGCGCGACTATTGGGAGGCCCGTTGGACGCCGCCGTATAAACGCGCCCGTTACTTCTTTAGGATACGCGCAGCCGACGGCTCCTCATGGGACTACGGCGAGAAAGGCCTGATCCCCAGCGCGCCGCAGGCGGCGGCAGCGCCGGCGGGCGATTACTGGAACGCCTTCGTCCTCCCGTATATCAACGAGGCGGACCTCTACCGCGCGCCCGCCTGGGCGGCGAAGGCGGTCTGGTACGAAATCTTCCCCGAGCGCTTCATGAACGGCGATCGCGGCAACGACCCGACCGGCGCGCTCCCCTGGCGGCGCGGGCCGGTCACGAACCACGAGTTCTTCGGCGGCGACCTAAAGGGCGTCATCCGGGGCCTGGACCACATAGCCGGCTTAGGCTGCGACGGCATCTACCTCACGCCTATCTTCGCCGCTCCTACGGTGCACAAGTACGACACGGAGGATTACCTGCGAATCGACCCGGCCTTCGGTACCGAAGACGAGCTCCGAAAGCTCGTAGAGGCCGCCCATGAACGGGGCATACGCGTCATCCTGGACGCGGTCTTCAACCACTCGGGCGCGCGCTTCAAGCCCTGGTTGGACGTGCTCGGGCGGGGCGAGGCTTCGCCCTACCGCGATTGGTTCCATATAAAGGGCTTCCCGCTCTTCCCTAAGGGCCGCGATACCGGCGACACGCGCGACGCGAACTTCGAGGGCTTCGCCTTCACCACGCACATGCCCAAGCTGAACACCGCGAACCCGGAGCTACGCGCCTACCTTTTGGACGTCGCCGAGCGCTACATACGCGAGTTCGATATCGACGGCTGGCGCCTGGACGTGGCCAACGAGATCGATCATGGCTTCTGGCGCGAGTTCCGCGCGCGGGTCAAGGCCGCCAAGCCGGAGGCTTATATCGTGGGCGAGATCTGGCACGACGCCTTGCCCTGGCTGCGCGGCGACCAGTACGACGCGGTGATGAACTACCCCTTCGGCACGGCGATAGCGGACTTCATGCTGGCAAAGCCCTGGGCCGCCGACGGTAAGGCCTTCGCCAGGCGCATCAGCGCCGTCTCTTTCTCGTACCCGCGCCCGGTTCTGAAGGCCGCGTTCAACCTGCTCGACTCCCACGATACCGACCGCCTGACGACGCGGCTCGGCGGCCCCGAGGCCGCTAGGCGGGCCTTAGCCTTGCTCTTCGCCCTGCCCGGCGCGCCCTGCCTCTACTACGGTACCGAGTACGCCATGGAAGGCGGCCACGACCCCGATTGCCGACGCTGCATGATCTGGGACCCGACGGAGGAGGAACTTGAGTTCGCCGCCTTCACCCGAGCCCTGGTCGCGGCGCGTAAGCGTTGCGGCGAGCTGATAGCCGACGGCGAGCCGGCCGCCGCCTGGCTCGAGGACTATCCGGGCTTCGTCGCGATCGGGGCGATCGCGGATATGGGCGGGGCGACGGCCGCGGACGAGTGCGCTCAGGCTGCCGGCGAGGCCGGTCCCGCTGCGAAGGCGGCCTACGCCCTGGTTAACCGCGACCGCGCGCCCGTGCCGGAGGCGGCTTGGCGCGCGGCCCTGGGCCTGGCGCCGACTGACCAGGCTTTTGACCTCCTCTCTGGCCGGGCGCTCGCCGGCGAGCTAGCCGGCGGGGCCGCGGCCTTCGTGGAGATACGGGGCTAGCTTCGATTTTCGCCTAGGGAAGCGAGTGGCGAAGATGGCGACAAGCGCCGCCGCGCCCTGCTACTATGGCGCGCCCGCGCCCTCGCGGGCGTCTATAAGGAGTATGCATGAGCGCGGGACCGGGCTTTAAGCCGAGCGAGCTGATCTTCGCGCCGACGGGGCGCTGCAACCTGGCCTGCGCGCACTGCCGCGTCGCGCGCGGCGCCGCCGAGCTCTCGGCCGAGGAGGCCATCGCCTTCATGGACGACTGCCTAGCCGGCGCCGAGGCGGGGCTCCCCGCCGTCGAGCGCGTGGGCTTCTCGGGGGGCGAGCCCTTCCTGCGCCCGGATTTCTTAGAGGCCGTTATCGCGGCCGCCGTCGATCGGGGCCTCCTCTTCGATCGGCTCATGACCAACGGCGACTGGTGGGCTACCGAGGGCGAGCTACGCCGTATCCTCGGCCGCGTGGCCGACGTGGGCTTCGACGGCGTCTTGGGCTTAAGCTACGACGCCTTCCATGGCCAGGATCGGGGCCGGGTAGAGATCTTCCTTAAGGCTTGGTTCGAGGCCACGGGTCGGCGCGACGGCGTGGAGATCCTATCGGTCAGGGCCGAGGGCGAGGGCGGCGCCGAACCGGGCTCGCTCGAGGACCGGGCCTGGGTAGCCGAGCTGTCCAGGCTGGCGGAGTCGCTCGGCGGCGAGCTCGAGTTCGCCGGCGGAGCGGCGGCGTCGGACGGGGCGGTCGGGAGCGTGGTCGGGCCGGCGCCGGCCTCGGCCGCCGCCTCGGGCTCCTACGGCGGCGCCGAGCCCCAGCGCATCGTCGACGAGGCGCGGCGGCGCCGTAAGCCCGCCGATCCCGACGACGGCGCGGGGCTCTCTATCCCCGTCCTGCGCTTCCCGCGCTCCTACGGTGCGGACGAAGCCGGCTCGGCTCGCGCCTGGTCGGCCCAAGCCTGGTTCGAGGACGACTACTGCGAGGGACCCGGCCAGCTCCTCTACGTGCACCCGGACGGCGGGGTAGCGCCCTGCTGCGGCTTCGCCAACGAGCGGCCCGAGCTCATCCTGGGCCATATCCGCGACGGCTACGCCGCGCTCATGAAGGCGGCCGCGCGGCTCCCCCAGCCGCGGGCCTGCTACGAGCTAGGCCTGGGCGCCAGGCGCGCCGAGCTAGAGGCAGCCGGCGTACGCTTCCCCGGCAAGACGGCTGATATCTGCCTCTTCTGCGACTGGCTCTGCTCCAAGGGCTTGAACTAGGAGCGCGGCGAGAGGCTCGAGCCGGCTCGTCCTTCCATCGGCCGAGGCGAGTCCGAATTCATTTATAGTCGATTCGTTCCCTGGCGCCTTTGGCGCTCCCCCCGTATCCTTGCCTTGAGTTCAAGGCAAGGAGGCCCTATGGCCATCACGACGCGACGGTACAAGCTGCTTTCGGATTTCGAACGCGTCTCCAAGCTCCTGCGCGATAGCCACGTCGACGGCGAGCTCGGCGGTAACGTCCCGCAGCCCTGGTGGGAGTACGCGCATACGCACCCGGCCTTCGAGCACAAGCTGACCCACCGTTTCGGGCTCTGGGAGGACGAGGGCGAGCTCGTAGGCGTCGCGTTCTACGAGATGGGCCTTGGCGAAGCCTTCTTCGCGACGGCCGCCGGCTATGCCTACTTGAAGCCCGAGCTCCTGAACTGGGCCGAACGGGAGCTGTTCGAAGTCGAGGATGGCCGGCGGAAGCTCTGCGCGGTGGTCTACGACTATGAAGAGGATCTTCGCGAGGCCCTGGCCGCGCGCGGCTACGAGCGCGCGGGCGAGCAACGCGTCATGACCTTCGATTACGCCGCCGGCTTCCCCGACGCGCCTCTGCCGGAGGGTTTTAGGCTGGCGGCCCTGGCCGAGGACCCCGATCCGGTCAAGATGAACCGAGTCCTCTGGCGCGGCTTCGACCACGGCGACGAGCCCGACGAGGACTACGACTGCCGCCTCCTCATGCAGAGCGGGCCGCGTTTCGACCCCGGGCTGGCCACGGTCGTCGTCGCGCCGAACGGCGAATGGGCCTGCTTCGCCGGCATGTGGATGGACGGCCGGAACCCCTTCGGCTACCTGGAGCCCCTAGCCACCGATCCGGCCTACCGCCGCCTAGGCCTGGCGCGCGCCGCCTTGGTCGAGGGTATGAGGAAGACCGCGGCCCGCGGCGCGCGCTACTGCATCGGCGGCGACCAGGCGTTCTATCGCGACCTGGGCTTCAAGCGAGCTTGCGCGCTCGAGTATTGGAAGCGTAGCTGGTAGCCGCGGCGACTTAGGCCCGAGCGTCGTTTTCTCTTTACTTCCGCCCCGCTTCGTCGTATCCTAGTAGTATGAAGCAAGCCATTCGCCGCGGGCCGAAGAGCTCCGCGCTTGTCCTAAGCTCGTTATTATTCGCGGCCGCCGTAGCCGCCTCGCCCGCGGCCGCGCAGGCGGCGCGCGGCGGCGAGGCCGTCCCCTCAGACGCCGCGGTGTACGTCATACCCATACAGGGCGACATCGAGCCGTCCACCGCGGTCTTCGTACAGCGCCGCATCAAGAGCGTCCTCGCCGCGGGCGCCGAGACCCTGGTCTTCACCATCGATACCTTCGGCGGCCGGGTCGATTCCGCCCTGCGCATCGCGGCGGCGGTCGGCGCGGTACGCGACGCGCGTACGGTCGCCTTCGTCGGCGGCGGGGAGGGCAGCCTGGGCGTGAGCTGGTCGGCCGGGGCGCTCATCGCCATGTCGGCCAAGGCCATCTACATGGCCCCGGGTACCTCGATCGGCGCGGCCGCCCCCGTGGTGGCCACGCCCGAGGGCGGCATGGAGGGCGCCGGCGAGAAGACGGTAAGCGCCGTCCGCGCCCAGATGGCCGCCCTCGCCGAGAAGAACGGCTATCCGCCGGGCATAGCCTTGGCCATGGTCGACGCGGACGTCGAGCTCGTGGAGCTCATCCTGGACGGTAAGCCCCTGGCGCTGACCGCCGAGGAGGCCGCCGCCTTGAAGCGCGAGCGCGGCGCGGCCGCCGAGCTCGGGCGGACGCTCTCGGCCAAGGGCAAGCTCCTCTCGCTGACCGCCGGCGAGGCGGAGCGCTACGGCCTCTCGAGCGGCACGGTCGGGGGCCTGGACGGGCTGGCCGTCGCCTTGGCCGGCGAGGGAGCGAAGTGGCTGGCCCTGGAGCCCAGCCTGGCCGACGACGTCGTGGTCTTTTTAAGCTCCGCGGCCGTCCAGTCTATACTCATACTCATCGGCCTGGTCGCCTTGTTTATAGAAATTAACTCGCCCGGATTCGGCATCCCGGGCACCGTTGCCATCGTCGCCTTCGTCCTGCTCTTCGGCTCGAGCATGCTCATGGGTACCGTCGGCTCGCTCGAGCTGGTGCTCTTCCTGGTCGGCATGGGGCTCCTCGTCGTGGAGATCTTCGTGCTGCCCGGCTTCGGCGTGGCGGGCATCTCGGGCCTCGCCCTGATAGCGGGCGCCCTCGTCCTGTCCATGCAGGATTTCGTGCTGCCCCAGGGCGAGTACCAGTGGGATATCTTCGCCAGGAACGCGGCCACGGTGGGCTCGGGCGTGCTCCTAGGCATCATAGGCATCGGGGCGCTCATCGTGCTCAGCCCCAGGCTCAGGCTCTTCAGCCGCCTGGCCCTGAACACGGCGATAACCGGCACCGCCTCCGGCGCGCCGGCCCCCGAAGCGGGCGACCCGGGGCTCCCGCCCTCGCCGAGACGCCTCAAGCGAAGCGGCGGCGCCGAGTCCACGTCGCTCGCCGGGACCGAGGGCGCCGCGTCGATCGGAGCAAAGGCCGACGAGCCCTATTGGCCGGCCGTCGGCGAGGAGGGCGTGGCGGAGACCACCCTGCGGCCGGTCGGCCGGGCCCGCTTCGGCTCCCGCTCGACGGTCGTCGAGGCCGAGGGCCGCTTCGTCGAGACCGGCTCGCGCCTCCGCGTGGCCGCCCTGCGCGGCGGCTCGGTCTACGTGGAGCCCGTCGAGGGGCCGGGGGCTTAAGGCCCGCCGTCGGCCGCGGCGCCCGGGGGGACGGGCTTCCCGGCCCCTCCGTCCCGCCGGGGCATTCGTCGTAAAACGGCCAGGCCCTCGGCCCGGCCTTGAGATTATAAAGCGTTAATGGAGGAAGCCATGTTGTATATCGCGTTCTACGCAGCCGTAGGCCTCGTCGCCCTCGGCCTCCTGTTCCTGTTCCTCAAATTCTTCGGCCTCTGGTTCCGCTCGCTCCTGTCCGGGGCTCCCGTGGGCATGGGCAGGCTCATCGGCATGTGGCTCAGGCACGTGAAGCCCTCGGTCATCGTGGACGCGCGCATCATGCTCACCAAGGCGGGCATCGACGTGGCCTCCGACATGCTGGAGACACACTTCCTGGCCGGCGGCAACGTGGCGCGCGTGAGCCAGGCCCTGGTCGCGGCGAACAAGGCGGCCATCCCCTTGCCCTTCCAGCGCGCCGCCGCCATCGACCTGGCCGGCCGCGACGTGCTCGAGGCCGTGCGTACCAGCGTCAACCCCAAGGTGATCGACTGCCCCGATTCGTCCAAGGGCAAGGTGACCATCGACGCGGTGGCCAAGGA
>CALKWG010000241.1 GCA_938004315.1 uncultured Spirochaetaceae bacterium | reverse complement strand
CGCGCCAGTCCACCAGCATGCCCATGACCACGTAGAGGAGCGGGACGAAGAACTCGGATATGGGCTGGGCCTTCTCCGCCAGGAGGTCCCCTATGTCGCTGCGCGAGAAGGCGATGCCTATGATGTAGGCGCCGATGATGGCCGCCACGCCGAAGGACTCGAAGACGGCGGAGAGGGCCAGGGCCATGGCCACGACCAGCACCGTGACCAGGTTGGGCGAGGACAGCTTCCTGAAGGCCTTGGCCAGCCGCGGGGCGCCGAGGAAGGCCAGGGCGCTTCCGCCGACGAGCATGGCCAGGGCGAGCGCCGTGACCGGGAGGACGGCGTTCCAGAGCCCGGCGGCGGCCGCGTCGGCGGAGCCCAGGGCCAGGGCCATGGCGAGGAAGACGATGGCGAAGCCGTCCTGCAGGAGCGAGGCCGATACGATGGCCGCCCCTTCGGCCGTGCCCATGCGCCGCCTGGCGTGCAGGATGCGGGCCTGGACGCCGAGCGAGGTGGAGACCGAAAGGGCGGCGAAGAAGAAGACTCGTCGGTCCAGGAAGGCGTAGCCGTAGAACGAGGCGGGCAGGACGACGCCGACGGCTAGGGCCGCCAGGCTCGAAACGAGCGCAATGGCGAAGCCGCGCTGCCTGACGCGTGAGAAGAGGCCCACGTCGGACTCGAGCCCCACGGCCAGGACGTGGATGACCGCGCCTACGGCGGCGAAGCCGTAGAGCTGCAGGGAGACGGGGAAGGCCCCCGCGGCGAGGGGTACGAGGCCGTCGCTAAAGCCCGGTATGGGGAGGCTCCCCAAGGCGTACGGCCCGAGGAGGAACCCCGCGCTCACCTCGCCCAGGAGCGCGGGGAGGCGTAGCATGGCCGCTACCCGGCCGCCCAGCTTCGCGGCCAGGATGGCGACGCCCAACTGCAGGAGGAGCCGGGTAATTTCATGGGCCATGGCCGCGTCCTGCAGGCCTTCGGCGGCGAAGGCCGGGACCGCGCAGAGGACGAAAAGCGAGAGGGCCGCCAGGGACCGGATGCGGTACGGTGCGCGCATTTCTTTACTATAGGCGAAAGTACGATAGAGTTCCAACCGATAATTGATCGAAGAGGTATGCCGTATGGATAATGCCGACGCTTCGGCCGCCATGGCCGCATGGGTTCTCTGCCGCCTATCGCTGCGCGATCAATTGACCTACGCCCAGGCCGCGCTCGGCGCGCCGTCCGACGGCGACGTAGCGCGCGGCGCCGAACGCTTAGGCGCGTCCTCGCGCGGCGTTCCCGGCGCGGGCGAACCCGAGCTCGCCGCCGCCGCGGCGGCCGTAGCGGACGCCGCCCTCTTCAAGGCGGCCTATCGCCTCATGGACGACGCGGCGCGCTCGCGCCTAGCGGAAGCCCTCGACCGCGAGCGGCCTGAGCTCCTGGCGGCGCTTAAGGCCGGCGGCTTCGAATTCGACGAGCTTGAGAACGCCGGCGCCGAGGAGCTCAAAGCGCTGCTGGCCCGCTGCGATCACGCGACCTTGGTGAAGGCGCTCAAGGGCGCCGGCCCCCTCCTCCGCGCTAAGGTCTTCACCGCGCTGGAGCCGGAGTCCGCCCTCTCCCTACGGCGCGCCCTGGAGACCCACGGGCCGGTCCCGCTGGCCGAGGTCGTCGAAGCGCAGCGGGCCATCGAGGATATCGTCCTGGCTTTGCGGGCTTAGCGGGGGCCTAGTACCCCGAGCCCCGGTCGACGAGGCCGGAGGCGGGGAGGCCCGCCTCGAGCGCGGCGATCTTATCCATGATCTGGGCGGCCGACGCGGCCGGCGGGGTTAGCGCAGCTATATGCGGCGTCATGGCGACGCGCGGGTGCGCCCACCAGGGGCTATCGGCGGGCGGCGGCTCCTCCGAGAAGACGTCCAGGTACGCCCGTCCTATTCGCCCCTCGTCCAAGGCCTTCAGGAGCGCTTCCTCCCGCACGACGGGGCCGCGGGCTAGGTTGACGAGCCAGGCGCCTTGCGGCAGCGCCGAAAGCTCGCGCTCGCCTAAGAGGCCGCGCGTCTCGTCGCTCAAAGGAAGGAGCGCGACGACGAGCTCGGCGTCGGCCAGGCAATGCAAAAGTCCTTCGGGACCGGCATGGCAATGTACGCCGGGCAGCTCCTTGGGCCGGCGGCTCCAGCCGCCTACCGTAAAGCCGAAGTCGGAAAGCGCGCGGGCGACCGCGGAGCCGAGCGCGCCTAGGCCCAGCACGGCGGCCTTGAAACCGGCTCGGGATCGGTACGGCCCCGGCGCCCAGCGGCCGGCCGCTTGAGCCGCCCGGTATCCGTCGAAGCCGCGGAGCTTCTCAAGGCATACGTAGAGCGCGTACTCGGCCATTTGGGCGGCCATGCCCGCGTCCTCGATTCGATAGATCGGCAAGCCGGGCGGCAGCCCGGGATTGGCCAGGAGCGAATCGACGCCGGCGCCCAGGGCGAAGGCGGCTTTGAGGCCGGGCTGGGCGGCGAAGAGCGCGGCCGGCGGCCTCCAGACCAGGGCGTAGTCGCAGGGCTCGGCCTCGGGCCAGGGCCGAAGCTCCGCCCGAAGGCCGCGCTCGGCGGCGGCCCGCTCCAGGGCGGCGGGCCACTCGCCGTCGGGTTCCGGCGAATAGAAGAGAAGCCGCACGAGCCCGCGCTCAGCGCTCGGCGCTGTAGAGCGCCACGAGCGCGGCGCCTATGGCCTGGGACAGCTCGCCTAGGCTGGCGGCGGAGTACTTGATCTTGCCGCGCTGGGCCGGCCAGAGGTAGGGCTCGGCGGCGGCCTTTACCTTGGCCAGGTAGCGGGCGCGGAACTCCTCGGTGGTGCTCTCGGGGTCCATGAGGCCGCCGCCTATCACCACGAACTCGGGGTCCACGGCCATGGCCAGGTTGGCCACGTGCAGGCCCAGGGCCTTGGCCTGGAAGTCGAAGATCTCGTTGGCCAGGGCGTCGCCCTGCTGGGCCAAGGTGCGGAGCGAGAGGACCCGCTCCTTGATGGGCGCG
This sequence comes from uncultured Spirochaetaceae bacterium, assembly GCA_938004315.1. GTDB lineage: Bacteria > Spirochaetota > Spirochaetia > Treponematales > UBA12059 > DAIPLR01. Next base: position 5,779 of record CALKWG010000241.1, on the reverse strand, counting down.
TCCGAGGCGGCCAGGGGGTGGCCGGGATGGCGCGGCAGGAAGTGGGCGAAGAGCTGGGGGAGGCCGGAGATGGTCGTATAGGCCTCGACGCAGCCCCAGTCGCGGCCGCAGCCGCAGCTGAAGGCGGGCATGCCCACGAGCTGGAGCGGCAGGGGCATGTGCCCGGCCTCCATGCCCACAAGCGAGTCGCCGTCCAGCGGCAGGCCCCGGTCGTCCACGTAGGCCACGCCCAAGCCGGAGCCGGGGGCCAGCATGAGGACGCCGCCCTTGCCCTCGCCGCGGACCAGCTTGGCCTCGGCGACGCCGCCGTAGTTGCCGTCGTTGCCCACGGTCACCTTGATCGGGCGGCCGGCGGCCGCGCTTAAGCGGGCGGCGTAGTCGGCGCCGACGTCCCAGCCGTTCATGTCCTTGGGCAGGTTGGCCGGCTCGCCGAGCACGCCGGGAGCCAGGAAGGGCCCGGGTATGGACAGGCCCACGCCGCCGACGTCCTTCCACGAATAGCCGTTCTCCGCCAAGAATTCCTCGATGGCCGCCATCCAGCCGTCCAAGACGGCGCCGCGCCCCTTGTGCGCGTCGGTGCGCTTCTGCGATAGCTTTAAGTTGACGGGGCTGCCGTCGAGCTTGACGGCGCCTACCTTGCTGGTGGTGGCGCCTGAGTCGGTGCCGATGAAGATCGTGGACGGGTTCATGTCGTTCCTCCGAGGGGGCCGGGGGCGGCCTATGTTATGCCCGGCATGGTACTACGGCCAGGCGCGCTTGAAAAGGGCGATTCGCGGCGGCCCTGGCCCGCGACCGCGGTTTCGGTCTATCATAGCCCCATGCCACGAGAGCAATGCTACCGCTGCCGCCGCCCCGCCGAATACTGCCTCTGCCCCGCCGAGCCGCCCATGAAGGCGGCGGCCAAGATCGTCCTCCTCATGCACGACAAGGAATGGCGGAAGCAGAAGAGCAACACGGGCCGCTTGACCTGCCTGAACCTGGCCGGTAGCGAGATGCTCCACGGCCTGGCCTTCGACGGGCATCCGCGGGTGCGCGAGCTCCGCGCCGACCCGGGCAAGCTCTGCATGCTCCTCTACCCCGCGCCCGGCGCCCTGAACCTGAGCGAGGAGGGCTTCCCCGCCGAGCTCCTAGGCGGCCGCGAGCTCGTGGTCTTCATCGTGGACGCCACCTGGAGCTGTAGCCGCTCGGTGCTCCGCGCGAGCCCGGGGCTCCTTACCCTACCCCTCCTCATGTTCACGCCGCGCGAGAGGAGCCGCTGGATCATCAAGAAGCAGCCGGCCGAGCATTTCCTCTCGACCATCGAGTGCGCCCATGAGCTCCTCCTAGCCCTGGAGCGGGCGGGCGTCGGGCCGTATCCCGATAAGGAGAGGCTCCTTGCGGCCTTCATGGCCATGCAGGGCCAGCAGCTTGAGCGGGCGGGCGCGACGTCCAACCCGCGCTACATAGGCAAGGAGGCATAGGCATGGGCGACCGCCATCGCTGGCAATTCTTCCGCTCCGGGGGCGTGGATCAAGTCCTCATCCGGAACGGACAGGATATCGCGCGGCTCAAGGAGCTGGACTTAAAGCTCTGGATGGCCCTGTCCATGCCCGTGCGCGGCAGCAGCCTGGACGCCGAGACCTTAGCCTTGATGGACTCCGACGGCGACGGGCGCATCCGACCCGGGGAGCTCCTGGACGCCGTGGACTGGGCCGCCGCCCGCCTGCGCTCCCTCGATATACTCATGGAGCCCGGGGACGCCTTGCCGCTCGATGAAATCACGGATCCGGCCCTACGTTCGGCGGCTAAGCTCATCCTGGCCGGCGCGGGCAAGGTCGGCGTTTACGTCATCGGCCTCGCCGACATCCAAGGCTGCGAAACCGGCTTGGACGCCCTTTCGTTCAACGGCGACGGCATCCTCCTACCCTCGGCTATCGAGGACCCGGTGATCAAGGCGGCCATCGTCGACATGATCGAGGGCTCGGGCGGCGTCGAGGACGCCTGCGGCGACCTAGGCTTGGACCGCGCCGCGCTGGCCCGCTTCCTGGACGGGGCGGGCGCCTACCTAGCCTGGCTCGAGGCGGGTCGGGCGCCGGGCCTAGTCCCGGCCTTGCCCCGCCCGGACGAGGGCTGGGCGGCCTACCTGGCGCTCCGCGATAAGATCGACGACTTCTTCACCCGGCGCGCCGCCTCGTCCTACGACCCGTCCGCCGCCGCGGCCCTGCGCCCGGCGTCCGACGATTGGCGGCGCATCGGCAAGGCGACGCTCGGCCCGCGCTCGGAGGAGCTCGAGGCCCTGCCGCTCGCCCTGGCCGAGGGCGACGAGCTGCCGTTGGCGACGGGGATCAATCCCGCCTGGGCCGATAGGCTCATGCGCTTCCAAGAGCTCGTGGCGGATCCGCTCCTGGGCGACGGGGTCGCCTCTTTGGACGAAGCGGCGTGGCGCGCCGTACGCGATGCCATGGAGCCCTACGGCGCATGGCTCGACGCCGAACCGGCCTTCGCCGGCAAGGCCTTGGGCGAGGAACGGTTGCGCGACCTCCTGGGCGCCTCGTACCGTCGCGAGATAGAGGGATTCATCGCCCGCGACGAGGCCTTGGCGGCGGAGCGCGCGAGCGTCCGCGCGGTGGAGCGCCTGGTGCGTTATCGCAAGGACCTCTATGAGATCATCACGAACTACGTGAATTTCGCCGACTTCTACGGCCGCACCACCGCCGCCTTCCAGGCCGGCACGCTGTACCTGGACGCGCGCGCCTGCTCGCTCTGCATCGAGGTGAACGACGAGGCTAGGCACGCGGCCATGGCCGCCCAGTCGGGCGCTTTCTTAGCCTACTGCGACTTGTCTAGGCCCGGCGGCTGCAGGAAGAAGATCGTGGCGGCGGTGACCGACGGCGACCCGGACACGGTCACGGTCGGACGGAACGGCCTCTTCATCGATACCAAGGGCCTGGACTGGGACGCCTCGGTCACCAAGGTCATACCCAACCCCATCAGCGTGCGCGAGGCCTTCTGGACGCCGTACAAGCGCCTCGTTCGGCTCGTGGAGGAGCAGATCGCCAAGAAAGCCCAGACGGGCGACGAGGCGGCGGCCGCGGTCTTAAGCCAGGCGACCGGGGTCTTAAGCGACGCGGACAAGAAGGCCCAGGCGGCCAAGGCCGGGGCCAAACGCTTCGACCTGGGGGCCATCGCCCTGGTGGGCACCGCGGTGGGCGGCGTGAGCGCCTTGGTCGGTGGCTTCCTGCAGGCGCTCTTCGGCCTGGGTATCTTCTTCCCCCTCGGCGTCGCCGGTCTCTTAGCATTGATTTCGGGGCCTTCGATGGTCCTAGCATCCTTGAAGCTCCGCAAGCGCAACCTGGGGCCCATCCTGGACGCTAACGGCTGGGCGGTGAACACGAGGGCTCGCATCAACCTGGCCTTCGGCGCTTCGCTCACCGAGCGCGCCTCGCTGCCGCCGGGTTCGCTGCCGTCCTTGGCCGACCCCTTCGCCGACAAACGGCGAAGGCTCCCGATCTACCTGCTCATCCTCGCGGCGGCCGCCCTCGCCGGCTACCTGGCGTGGCGCTCGGGCACCTTGGACGGCGCCCTGCCCGAGGCCTGGCGCCGAGGCGAGCCGGACGCCGCGGCCGCACCTAGCGCTCCGGCGGCCGGGCCGACCGCCGAGCCGGCGATCGGCGGCCAGGTCCCGGCGACGCCCGCTTCGCCCTAGCCTTCAAGGCCTAAAACCAAGAGCGACACGTCGTCCTGCTGCGGGGTCCGGCCGCGGTAGGCGTCGAAGGCCTCCGGCAGGGCCTCCTCGAGCCGTCGGCCGCGCGCCAAGGCCTGCGTCGCCAGGGAGGCTAATCGGGGCTCGCCGAGCTCGCGTCCACGGGCGTTCTCCTGCTCGGTCACGCCGTCGCTGTAGAGTAGGAGCAGATCCGATGGATCGAGGCGCCAGCGCCGAATCGTCGGCTCCAGTTCCGGCTCTATGCCCACCGGCAGGTTGCCTTGGCCGAATATGGGCTTCTTCGCCTTGCCGCCGCGGAAGATGAGGGCGTGCGAGTGGCCCATGTCGGCTATCTCCAGCATCGAGCTCTTGGGATCGAAGATAGCGAAGAATCCGGTCAGGTACTTCTCAAGATGGAAGCTGGCGATAAGCGCGCCGTTCAGCTCCTTGATGAGCGCCGATAGCCCGAGCGACAGGTCGAAGCTCCGCAGCATGCCCCAGCTCATGGCCACCACGAGCGAGGCGGCCACGCCCTTGCCCGAGACGTCGCAGAGCGCCATGAAGATCCGCCCGTCGCCTAGCGCGCGGGTGAACCAGAAGTCGCCGCCCACGCCGCGCGCCGCGCGCGAATACGCCCCGAGGCGCCAACCCGGCCCGGCGGACAGCTCGTTCCCGGCCAGGAGGCGCTCCTGCAGCGCCCCGGCGAGCTCCACGTCGTCGCGCGTCATGGACGCCAGGTAGCCGGCCAGGTCGCGCGACGAGAGGACGCCCTCGAAGCGGCCGTCCTCGTCCACGAGGAGGCAGAACTCCGGAGCCGTCTCCGGGTCGTCGCCCAGGAACTCGGCGGCCACGGCGAAGAGCCCCTCATGCGCGTCGTAGCGCGGCATGTCCTCCATGACCTCGCGTACCGGCATCTTGCCCAGGATCTCCCGGCCGAAGGGCTTGGACAGGAGGCCGAAGAGCCCGTCTCGTCGCACGGCCCCGAGCGCGCGGCCGGCCCCGTCCACCACGCCCACGGCCAAGATCTCAGGGCGCTCGCGGAGCTCGTCGGCCAAGGCGGTGGCCGAGCCCGAGCCGGGGCAGCTCCAAAACTGCCTGGCGGCCTTGAGCACGGAGGAGCTGTAGAGGCGCGACGGGCGCCGTTCGGTCAATACGCTCGCGATAGTCCGTTCCATGATCGGGAGGATAGGGCCCGACGGTGAGGCGGCGGTTAGGCGGCGATGAAATAGGCGTCAGGCGCCGCCGGCCGCCGGCGAGCGGCCCGCGCGGAGCTCCGGCGGTTTAACCCAAGGCGAACCGGCGGCTCATCCTGAGCTCACCCTGGCGCGCCAAGCTCCCCGCCTGTGAGGAGGGGACTATGGACCGCTTTCTAGACTACCGGGAGCTCGGAGCCGCGCCCGACGGCTTCATTGAATACCTTGTCACGGGCGACGGCGACCTGTATAACGCGCCGGCCTTCCTGAAGGCCTTGATGGCCAGGCTCGACGCGGGCGACAAGCGCCTACGGCTGGATTGCGCCGGCCTGCGCTATTTGGACAGCACCGGGGTCGGGGCCATCATCAAGCTCCTGCAATCGGCCAAGGCCAAGGGCGGCGAGATACGCTTCACCGGCCTCTCGGGGACGCCGCGCAAGGTGCTGACGCTCTGCAACGTCATCACCTTGATCAAGGAAGACGCGAGGGATAGGCGATGACGTCCTTCGTGGTCCGCAAGCTCATCGTGGACGAGCATAACGAGCTCTTCGACGCCCAGGGCATGCGCTACGCCGAGTTCCCCAGCGATTACGGCCGCATACGCGACTACGCGGCGGCCGTGCTCGTCGATTGCCCCGAGGCTTTCCTAGAGGACGGGCTCCTGGAGCAGCAGCTCTCGGAGATCATCAAGAACGGGATCAAGCACGGGAACGGCTGCGATCCGGATAGGAAGCTGCGGGTGTGGTTCGACCTGCGTAAGCGGGCGCGCTTCATCGTGGAGGACGAGGGAGAGGGCTTTAGCGACCTGGACGCGTGGAACGATTTCTACCGACGAAGGCAGCTAGCGCTCTACCGCCAGGACTTCGACGAATTCCTAGAGCTGGCCAGCTATCGCGGGCCTAAG
>CALKWG010000240.1 GCA_938004315.1 uncultured Spirochaetaceae bacterium | reverse complement strand
GCCGCCCGAGCGCTACCGGCTCGCCCTCGTCGCCTACGAGGATCGTTCGTTCTACGGCCATGCCGGCTTCGACCCCAAGGCTATCGCGCGGGCCCTGCGCGATAACCTTACTGCCGGACGGATCGTGTCGGGCGGCTCCACGCTGAGTATGCAGCTGGCTAGGCTATCGCGGCCCTCGTCGCGGCGGGACCTCGCGGCCAAGGCCGCCGAGCTCTGGGCCGCCCTGCGCCTGGAGCTGTTCCATACCAAGGACGAGATCGCCGAGCTCTACGCTGAGCGCGCGCCCTACGGCGGCAACGTCGTCGGCTTAGAAGCCGCCGGCTTCCGCTGGTTCGGCCGTAGCCCCACGGAGCTCAGCTGGGCCGAGGCCGCGACCTTAGCGGTCCTACCGAACAGCCCGGGCCTCGTGCACCCGGGCCGCTCGCGCGACGAACTCAAGCGTAAGCGCGACGGGCTCTTAGCCTACCTGGCCGGCCGCGGCCTTATCGACTCGTGGACCCTAAGCTCGGCCCTCGCCGAGCCCTTGCCCGGCGAGCCGAAGCCCATGCCGGAGCTCGCCATGCACGCTGCCGCGGTCCTGCCGCCGGGCAGCCATGACAGCAGCCTGGACTACGCGTTGCAGGCGCGGGTCACGGCGGCGGCCGAGCGTCACGCCGCCCGCTTGAATTTGCAAGGCGTGCGGAATGTCGCCGCCGTCGTGGCTAGGGTATCCGACGGCGCCGTGATCGCCTACGTGGGCAACGCGCGCGCCGCCGGCGTTGCGGGTTCGTATCACGTCGACTGTGCCGTCGCGCCGCGCTCATCGGGTAGCATCCTTAAGCCCTTCCTGTACGCGGCCATGCTCGACTCGGGCGAGCTCGGTCCTTCGCGCCTCGTCGCCGACGTCCCGACGCGCATAGGTTCCTATAGCCCGGAGAATAACCTGAAGACCTTCTCGGGCGCGGTCCGCGCCGACGAGGCCTTGGCCCGTTCGCTCAATGTACCCTTCGTGCGCCTCCTCCGTAGCTACGGGGTAGAGCGCTTCGGCGCCCTGCTCACGCGCCTAGGCTTCACGACGCTCACGCGCGCGCACGCCGACTACGGCCTGACCCTCGTCCTAGGCGGGGCGGAAGTGAGCCTCGTCGATGCGGCGGGCGCCTACGCCCTCCTTTCGCGTACGGCGCAGGGCCTGGAGCCGGCCGCGGGCGCCCAGTTCACCGGCGTCTCGTGGCGGGCGAAGGCGGCCGGGAGCGCCGAGCCGACAGCCGGGAGCGTTCCTCCGCCGGCCGCCGGGGGCTTCGGCGCGCCGGGCGCCGCGCTCGTCGACGCGCCGCTGTCGCGCGGGGCTGCTTGGCTTACGCTCGAAGCGCTCACCCAGGTGGCCAGGCCCGGCGACGAAGCCTCCTGGCACCAGTACGCCTCATCGCTCAAAGTAGCCTGGAAAACCGGCACCAGCTTCGGCGCTCGCGACGCCTGGGCGATAGGCGTCACGGCCGAATACGTCGTGGCCGTCTGGGCGGGCAACGCGAACGGGGTAGGGCGCCCCGGCCTCTCGGGCACCGACGCCGCGGCGCCGCTCTTGTTCGAGCTCTTCGGCCTGCTGCCGCGCGCCGCCTGGCCTGCCCGTCCCCTGGAAGCCCTGCGCTCCGTACGGGTCTGCGCCGACTCGGGCTATCCCGCCGGCCCCGATTGTCCGTCCGAGCGCGACGCCTTCGTGCCTATCAGTGCGGCGCCTCAAGCGGCTTGCCCCTACTGCCGTACCCTGCGGCTGACGCCCGACGGGCGCTATCAAGCGACGGCCCAGTGCTCAGGCGACCAGGAGCTCGTCGCCGAGCGACGCTTCGTCCTTCCGCCCACGCTCGAATGGTATTACCGGCGCACGAACGCCCTCTACCGGCCGCTGCCGCCGTGGCTGCCCGGCTGCGAGCCGCCGGCTACCGGCGAGCTTGAGCTCGTCGCGCCCGAGGAAGGCGCGTTTATCTACGTGCCTATCGAGCTCGACGGCTCGCCTGGCAAGACGGTCTTCCGCGCGGCCCACCGGAGCGCGTCGGCCAGGCTCTTTTGGCACCTGGACGACGAGTACCTAGGCGAAACACGCGGCGACCATAGGATCGAGCACCGGCCGGCGCCGGGGCGCCATGAGCTCTTGGTTATGGACGAGGCGGGCAACGCGGTCAGGCGGGGTTTCACGGTCGGCGGCCGAGACTGAGGCGCAGCCCCGCCGCCTCGGCTCGCGGCCGCCGCTAGGGCGCTATCGGCGCAGCAGCGATCGCGCGGAATACGGCGATGGTCTCATGATCTAGGGCGTCGAAGTGGTAATCCGTGCCGGTCTTCACGATGACGGTACGCGTTCGGGGATGGACGTAAATATACTGACCCCAGATGCCGATCGCGCTGAAGTCGCCCTCCGGTTCCTCGGGTATCCACCATTGGTAGCCGTAGCCGAAGGTCCAGAAGGAGTCCGGGTTGTCTCCCGGCTGCAGGTGCGGCTCCGAAGGGTTCACCGAAGCGTGGATCCACGCGGCGGGGACGATCTGTCGGTCGCCGCGCCTGCCCTCGTTCAGGTAGAGCCGTCCGAACCTGGCGTAATCGCGTAGTCGCGCGCTGAGGAAGGCATGGCCCAGTTCGTTCCCGTGGTAGTCCGTATTCCACCACGCGTCGCCCTCCATCCCCGCGGGCTTCCATAGCGCGCGAGAAAGGTAGTCGGTCAGGGCCGATCCGGTGGCGCGCGATACCAGGAGCCCGAGGGCGATCGAGTCGCTGCTGATGTAGTTGTTGTAGCTGCCCGGTTCTCGTTCCCGCTTAAGCTCCGCGAGGATATCGGTAACCGGATGCCGGAAACCGAAGACTCGGATAGGAAGCTGCATGACGTCGGAGAAGAACGACTCGTAGTCTTCGCTAAACGCGACGCCGGAGGACATCGTCAGCACGTCATGGATCGAGACCCCGTCGTACCCGCTTCCGCGTAGCTCGTGAACGTACTCGGTGATCGCGTCGTCGACGGAGCGTATGTACCCCTCGTCGATCGCGATACCTACCAATGCGGAGATCACCGACTTAGCCATGGAAAACGAAGTGATTAACGAGGTTTCGCCGTATCCTACTCCGTAGCGCTCGTGCACGATCGCCCCGTCTCGTACGATGAGCAAACCGGTGGTCTCGCTATCGACAAGGAAGCGCTCGAGCGAGCGTTCTTCGCCGTTAAACTGATAAGTCGCCGGCAGTACGATCGCGCCGCCGGCGCGGTCGAAATCCCAGACCTCGGATCCGGCAAGCGCTCGTCGCGATGGGAACAGTTCATGCATGGTTCGAAAGTTCTCAGCGCGGTGGTCGTCGAGAAAGAGCGTCACGGCGCCCCACCATTCGCTGTTCCGTAGGTAGATATAGCCTGCTATACCTGCCGCCGCCAAGACGACAGTGAGCGCTAAGGCTATTCGAAGGATGCTTCGCCCAATCGAAGGCCGCATTTGTTTCATTCGCTTCATACGCTACTCCTCAATCTTTTTTCAGTTCCGAGGGTAGTATACGGAAGGACGCGGCGTCGCATTAGTGACAAATGTCACCTTTTAGATAGATTCCTAAATGCTTGAGCTGGGGGCCTTGCGCCGACGCGACGCGCGTACGCGGAACGGCTCGCCGCGAGGAGAGCCGTTCCGCCGCCTTCGTGCCCTTATCGCCGCGACTTCGACACCTCCTTCTGAAGCTTAGAGATCCGCTTCCATTTTTGCTTCTCCGCCCGCGCGGAGCCCTCGTCCTGCCGGCGCTCGAGCCAAGCCTGCTCTTTCGAGAGCTCTAAGTACGAGAGATATCGCTCGGTCTCTAAGGCCCCGGCGTTCAGCGCCTCAAGGACGGCGCATCCCGTCTCCCCGGAATGGGTGCAGTCGGAGAAACGGCATGCGTCCGCGAGTTCCGCGATTTCATCGAAAGCGCCGGAAAGACCGTCGGCATCCCCCCATAATTTAAGTTCCCGAATACCCGGGCTGTCGATGAGCAATATGCCCGAGTTAAGCCTATAGAGGCGGCTCGAGGTCGTCGTATGTCTGCCTCGAAGATCGTCCTCCCGGACCTGTCCTTCCCCGGCGAGGGCGGCCCTGCTCTCTCCCTCCGCCGATCCGCCCGGGCATGTGCCCCAGGCTGCCAGGGCGTTGACCAGGGCGGACTTGCCGACGCCGCTCTTTCCCAGCATGCCCACGGTTTCGCCGGGTGAGAGGTAGGCTGAGAGATCGGCGAGGCCCTCGCCGGTCATGGCGCTCAAGGCCACCGCGGGCGCCGTCGGCGCGATGCGGGCTACTTCCGAGAGGGCCGCGTCCCGTCGTTCCTGGTCGGCCAGGTCCGCCTTGTTAAGTACGACGCAGGGCGCGGCCCCGGCGTTCCGCGCGATAAAGAGGCCCCGCTCTAATAGGCGGACGAGGAAATTGCGGCCCCCGTCCAGGGCGAACACGAGGAAGAGCGTGTCGATGTTGGCCGCCAGGACTTGCTCCTCGGTCTTGTCTCCCGCGCCGCCCCTGCTCAATGAAGAACGGCGGGGTAGGACCGCGTGGATGCGAAGGGCAGCCTCCGTCGGGTCAGCCAGCACCCAGTCCCCGGTAGCCGGATAGTCCGAAGGCGTTTCGGCCAGGTGCTCGAATCGACCGCTCACCTTGACGTCTCCATAGATACCCGGGGACTCGGGCATCCCCTCGAAGCCCGGCCTTCCTGAAAAGTCCGGGCGGAGCAGTCGGTAGCTATGATGCTCGCGGCCGATGATCCTCGCGGGAACCAGGGGCCTCCGTCCGCCATCTTTTTCTATCTTGGCCGCCCAAGCGGCGTGGAATTCGCCCTTCCAGCCCCAAGCTTCCGGTGTATAAGAGTCGCTCATGCGCTTAACCCACCTAGGGGGAACGGTAGCTTCGTTACGGGAATCAGCGCCAGCTTGAGCAGCGCGGTTTCATCGTCGTCCGCGGCGATTCTAGTCGCCCTGATGATGCCGCAGCGTTCGCAGCGGTGCAGGACGCTCCACTCGCCGTCGCCCTTCGCCCACACGGCGATGGGCCGCATCGGGGCTTTGCAGGGAGAGCGGCGGTCTCCGGCCGTGATGTCCATATGCCGGCTGTGAAGGCAGCGGGGGCAATGGTTGCGGTTTTTCCCGCCGGCGCATAGGGGTGGCGCCGCGGCGCCGCAATGCATGCAGATAAATGAGTTATCGCTTCCGTGTATCGTCTTCGTCGTTCTCGACATAGCAACGCCCTTCGGCCCGGCCGGCTTTCGGACATGCCGAAGCCGCAGGCCTAGATTAATGTGTGCCGCGTTGAGATAGTGACGGGGTGTTCGTTGGACGAGAGGTTGCGGAATGGTCCGTGAGGGAGGAAGGAAAAGCTCTTAGGCTCCCGCCGTTACGGCGAGGCCGTCTGCGGCCGCCGAGCGCGTATTCGCGCGACGCGGGACCATGGGCGATCCTACCTGAACACCGCCGCCGTGGCCGATACAGTTCCCTTCATACAGACCTCCTATGGTTATATTGATGAGCGATGCTAACCCCGCGATGACGAACGTGTCAATGCCGTCCGGGATTACGCGAGCCTAAGCCAGCAGTTCTTCTAAATGGCGGATCAATGTATCCAGCGCTTCAAGAATTCCCGCATCGACGGTATGCCGTAGTACCGCGGCGATATCCCCTTCGAAGTCATACGGGAGACGGGCGCAATCGCGCAGGGCGAGGCGCATCAGTTTCTTTTCACCGGGATGCCACAGGCGGTTCAGCGCGAACAAAATGTCAAAGTAGCTGGCGAGAAAGGCTGCGGTCCGGTGATTGACGCTGATCCAGTCATCCCTGCTCACGGCAAGGGCGATCTGGGCGTAGAAGGATGATGAACATTCTTTCAGAAGCGGCCGGTTCTTCGCGAGTATCGCCGTAATCAGGGCCTCCGGGTACGGGCGGTCGTACTGTCGCCGCAGGGCCGCGAGACTGCCGTCGCGATCGAAGAGGATTCGGCTGGTAAGATAGTTATGTACGAAACAGGTCGAGAACCCGACGCTACCTTCGCAACGATCCAGCACGCGCTCCAACTGTCCGCGCATCCAGTCCAGTCCCCGGTACATCAGCTCTACCTTGATCCCGGTTTCTTTTACGACGAAGCAATCCTCGGTTTCCCAGAATCGATTGTCAATCTCGAAATCCGATGAAAGCTGGGAGACGGCCTCTTTTCGATCTTCTGCCGGCAGCTCCGCATTCAGATAGAGGTACAGGTCTATATCAGATCGATCATCGCCGGTTCCCGCAGTAAAGGATCCCGCCATCAGGATCCCATCCACCTGGGGGAACCGTGAAAAAAGAGGCACGACTGTCGTGAGCGTGGCGCTAACCGCAACGGGGAAATCCGTACGGACATCCGCTATCGTATTTACGTTCATGTCGCGATTATAGCACGATCTGTTTTTCAATCATAATAATTATATTATCGGCGGGCGCCGTTTCAGCCTCTCGCGCGCGCTCGAGTGGTTCTGCCGCCGCACGGGCGCCCTGCGCTCAGCCGCAGCCCCGGGCCGCCAGCCGGTCCCGCGGCTTGCCACGGCCTTCAGTCGTCGATAGAATGCGCTCGCCATGGCCAGCGCAAAAAACTATCTCGCCGGCATTACCGCCAGCACTATCTTCGGGTTCTCCTTTCTCTTCTCAAAAACCGCCTTGGATACGCTCGCGCTCGAGGAGCTCCTCTTCCTGCGCTTCCTTACGGCGGCGATCGCCCTCTCGGGCCTCGCGCTCGCCGGCGTCGTTAAGGTCGAGTATCGCGGCAAGGACCTGCGGCCGCTCATGGCGACGGCGCTCCTGCAACCGGTGCTGTACTTCATCTTCGAGACCCGGGGCTTGAAACTCGCCGACTCGTCGACGGCCGGTATCATACTGTCGGCCATCCCCGTCGCCGTGACGGGCCTGGCGGCCCTGATCCTGCGCGAGCGCCTGAGGCCCGTCCAGGTCGCCACGACCCTCCTGTCGTTCTCCGGCGTGCTCTTGGTCGTGCTGTTCAGGGCCTCGGGCAAGGTCGGCGGCCAGCCCCTGGGCTTCGCCTTCCTCATACTCTCCATGCTCTGCGCCGCCAGCTTCAACATCGCCTCGCGTTACAGTTCGCGATCGTTCAGGCCCGCCGAGATCACGCTCTTCATGATGTGGGCCGGCACCGTCGCCTTCGGCATCCTGTTCGCCATCAATGCGATAAGCGCGGCAGCTACAGGCGGCTACGACCTAGGCGCGCGCCTTACTCCGGCCACGCTGGGCTCGGTGCTGTACCTGGGCCTCCTGTCGAGCGTCGTCGCCTTCCTCATGGTTAACTACAACCTGTCCAAGCTCAAGTCGCCGGAGGCCGCGGTCTTCGCCAACCTGACCACCGTGGTTTCCGTGCTAGCCGGGCTCCTCATCCGAGGCGAGCGCGTCCTGGCCACGGACCTCGTAGGCGGCGCGATGATCATAGCCGGCGTGTGGGGGACGAACGTCCTGGGCGCCAAGCGGCCGGCATCGGCGGGCCCGCGCTAGACCCGCCGGCCCGCCGCCTGTATACTCCCTGGCCGTATGCCGAACGACCACGAAGAAATACGAAGGCGCTTGACCTTCGCCATCATCTCCCATCCCGACGCGGGTAAGACGACCATCACCGAGAAGCTCCTCCTCTTCGGAGGCGCCATACACGTCGCCGGCGCCGTCAAGGGCGGCAAGTCCGGCCGCCAGACCACCTCCGACTTCATGCAGATGGAGAAGGAGCGCGGCATCTCCATCAGCACCTCGGTCATGGGCTTCGAGTACGGCGAGCGCTTCGTGAACCTGCTCGACACGCCCGGCCACGCCGACTTCTCCGAGGACACCTACCGCGGCCTCTCGGCGGTCGACTCCGGCCTCATCGTCATCGATTCGGTCAAGGGCGTCGAGGAGCGTACCCGGAGGCTCTGCGAGGTGTCTCGCATGCGCGACACGCCCATCGCGACCTTCATCAACAAGATGGACCGCGAAGGCAAGGATCCGATGGAGCTCCTGGACGAGGTGGAGCGCGAGCTGGGCATCCAGGTGCGGCCCATGACCTGGCCCATAGGGCAGGGCAAGCGCTTCAAGGGCGTCTACGACCTGCGCGAGCGACGCGTGCGCTTCTTCCAGGCCGGCACCGAGCGCCTGCCCGAGGCCGACCTTGACCTCGAGGACCCGGCCGACCCCGAGCTCGAGCGCGTCGTGGGCCCGGGCCTCGCGGCCAAGCTCCGCGAGGATATCGAGCTCCTGTCGGGCATCTACCCGCCCTTCGATCCCGGCGTGTACCTGGAGGGCAAGGCCACGCCGATCTTCTTCGGCTCGGCCCTGAACAACTTCGGCGTCAAGGAGCTCCTGGACGGCCTCGTCCGCTTCGCCCCGCCGCCGACGCCCAAGAAGGCCCTGGAGCGCGTCGTCGATCCGTATCAAGAGAAATTAACGGGCTTCGTCTTCAAGATCCACGCGAACCTCAATCCCAACCACCGGGACCGCATCGCCTTCCTGCGCATCTGCTCGGGCAAATTCGAGCGCAACAAGACCTACTACCACGTGCGTACCGGCAAGCCCTTCCGCTCCGCCAATCCGACCGCCTTTATGGCCCAGAACCGCGAGGTGATCGACGAGGCCTGGGCCGGCGACATCATCGGCCTGCACGATACCGGCACCTTCGCTATCGGCGATACCATCACCGAAGGCGAGGTCGTCAATTATAAAGGCATACCGAGCTTCGCGCCCCAGATCTTCAAGATCATTCGCAACGTCGACCCGCTTCGCGAGAAGCAGTACGCCAAAGGGCTCAACCAGCTGGCCGAGGAAGGCGTCGTGCAGATCCTCTCCAAGCTCAGCAACCCCAACACGCGCGTCATCGGCGTCGTGGGGCAGCTGCAGCTCGAGGTGCTCAAGGCGCGCTTGGAGTACGAGTACGGCGCGACCTGCGCCTACGACCCGGTGGACTACAGCATCGCGCGCTGGTTCGACTCGGACGACCAGAAGGCGCTCAAGGCCTTTATCGATGAGCACCAACGCAAGATACTCGTGGACATCCGAGGCGGCCATATCCTGATGTTCGAGTCGGAATGGTTCTTAGACCGCATTATGCAGAAGAATCCGGCCATCCGTTTCCATACGACGAGCGAGACTTTGAACCGGGAGGCCCGATAAGCGTGGCGGGAGATGCCTCGGCCCCCGGCGGCCGCAAGCCATTGATCACCCCGCTCCTCTGGGCCTTCCTGGCCGCCATGATCCTGGCCAACGTGGCCAGCCAGATGTTCTTCCCGCTCCTGCCTTTGTACCTGCGCGAGCTCGAGGCAAGCGTCTCGGATATAGGCCTTTTCTTCACCCTGTCGATGATCGTGCCCCTGGCCCTGCAGATAACCGGCGGATGGATCAGCGACCGCATAGGCCGGCTTAAGGCCATAGCCATCGGCTCGGTCGGCGGCGCGTTGGGCTGGGTAGGCATCGTCTTGGCGCCGAGCTGGCAATGGCTCCTGGCCAGCCAGGCGGTCGGCGCGATCGCCTTCGCCTTCGTGGCGCCGAGCTACGACGCCTTCATCGCCGAGCAGTCCGACGAATCGAACCGGGCCAAAGTATTCGGCGTGACCCACGCGATCTACCAGGTCGTCGCCGTCGCCGGGCCGCTCCTCGGGGGGCTGGCTTTCAGGAGCCTCGGTTGGCGCGGCCTTATCTGGATCGGCGCCGCGCTCTATTTCGGGGCGACCTTCATGCGCATAGTCATGGCGCGGAAAGCGGCCGGGGCTTCGGCGCGGCCGACGCATGGCACGGAGCCGGCGCAGGACGGCTCGGCCGGCTCGCAAAACATCTCTCCGGGATTCCGCGCCTCGCTCAAGGCCATAGCCGGCCTCGCCCTATCGGGAGGCGTCGTAACTTGGCTGCTTCTCTCCGACGGCGTGCGCGACATCGCCATGGGCCTGTCGGGCAATCTCCTACCGCTCTTCCTGCAGGAGGAGCGCGGCATCGACGTGGCGTCCATCGCTACCCTGAACGCCCTCCTAGGCGGCGCCGGCATGCTGGTGATGATCCCGGCCGGGCACCTAGCAGACCGCTACGGCGAGCGTTTCGCCATCGCTGGGGGCTACCTGGTCGCCTTCTGCGCCTTCGCGCTTATGTTGCTCGTGCCCTCGCCCCTGGCGGCGGCGGCGTCCTTCGTGGTCTTCGGGGCGGCCATGGGCATGCTGCAGCCCGCCTATCAAAGCCTCATCTCCAAGGCCGTGCCGCCCGAGCTTCGCGGCATAGCCTTCGGCTTCCTGTCGACGAGCAACGGCATCGTCGCCCTGCCGGCGCCCTGGCTCGGCGCCATGCTCTGGCGGGGCGTCGCCCCGGTAGCCCCGTTCTGGGTCACGGCCGCAGCCATGCTCATCATCGTGCCGCCGGTCTTGGTTAAATTTAAAGTGAAGAAAGCCGCGGGCTAGGACCGCGGCGACGCGAACGAAGCCCTGCGGCAAGTCTAGCCGCGGTTGTTTCGGTTCCGAGCGTCACACGCTCCTTGAAATCAATAAATAAACAGCGAATTATTAATTTATACCTGGAAAATTATTGACAGTACTCGAGATTCGCCCCATTATAGTATGGTTAGTCGAACTATGGTTTGGCAAAACGACCATATGAAGGGGGTTCTATGAAAAAGTTCATGCTCGCTGCCGTCGCGCTCCTGCTCGTCTGCGGTTTGGCATTCGCTCAGACGCCGGTCAATCTCTTTGGCCGCGCGGCCGACGGCGTCCGTGGCGTCGTAGCCGCGGCTAAGCCCGAGGCCTCGCAGATCGGCGTCGACATCCTAAGGCGCGGCGGTAACGCCGTCGACGCGGCGGTCGCTACTGCTTTCGCCTTGGGGGTACTCGAGCCTAACGCCTCCGGCTTAGGCGGCGGCGGTTTTATGATCATCAAGCTGGCTAAGATGAAAGAAGCCGTGATCATCGATTTCCGCGAGACCGCTCCCGCGGCTGCTACCGCGGACATGTACAAAAGAGATGAAAAAGGCGCGATCATCGACAGCGCCAACACCGTCGGCGGCCTGGCTTCGGGCGTGCCCGGCGAAGTTGCCGGACTCCTCTACGCCCTGCAGAACTACGGCTCCAAAAAGCTCAGCCTGGCCCGCATCCTCGAGCCTTCTATTCAGTACGCTGAGAAGGGGTATCGCGTCACGGAGAATCTTTCCCCGATCATCCGCGACAACCTGGCCAAGATTAATAAGTATCCCGCCACCGCGGCCATCTATACCGTGGACGGTCTTCCGCCCGAAGTGGGCGCTACGATAACCAATCCCGACCTCGCCGCGACGCTCAGGCTCATCGCCCGAGGCGGAGCAGACGCCTTCTACAAGGGCGAGCTAGCCCAGAAGATCGCTAAGGCCGTTCAGGACGCCGGCGGCATAATCACCGCCCAGGATCTGGCGAACTATCAGGTCAAGGTCCGCGCCCCCGTGACCGGCAGCTATCGCGGCTTCTCCATCATCTCGACGCCTCCCGCCAGCTCCGGCGGCACCCACGTTATCCAGATCCTCAATATCCTTGAGAACATGGACATGGCGAAGCTCGGCATCGGCACGGCGGCGGCTAACCACGCCTGGGTCGAGGCCCTGCGCCTGGCTTTCGCCGACCGCGGTAGGTACATGGCCGACGCCGACTTCGTGAAGGTGCCGCTCAAGGGCCTGGCCAGCAAAGACTACGCGAAGGAGCTCTTCGCCAAGATCGATATGGCCAAGGCTATGGGCAGCGCGGCCGCCGGCGACCCGACCAAATTCGAAAGCGGCTCGACGACCAGCTTCGCCGTCATGGACAGGGCCGGCAACATGGTCGCCTGCACCAAGAGCATCAACTATTTCTTCGGCTCGGGCGTCACGGTTCCCGGAACCGGCATCATCATGAACAACCATATGGATGACTTCGTGCTCAATCCCGGGCACATCCAGTCCATCGAGCCGGGTAAGCGCCCGCTCTCGTCGATGACCCCGACCCTGGTTCTGGATCCCTCCGGCCAACCCTTCATGGCGCTCGGCTCCCCCGGAGCCACCCGCATCATCGGCGCCGTCGCCCAAGTCATATCGAACGTGGTCGACCATAACATGCCGATACAGGACGCCATCGTCGCGCCGCGCATCTTCGCCATGGCGAGCGGCCAGGTCCAGCTCGAGGGCCGCAACTCGATCAACGCCCTGAACGGCCTCAAGGCCCTCGGCCACGACGTCAACGTGCGGGCCGATTGGGACGCGTATTTCGGCGGCGTCCATGCGGTGCTCTATGACCGCAAGGCCAAGATGCTCCGCGGCGGCGCCGATCCGCGCCGCGACGGCCACGCCGCGGGTTACTAGCCCGAAGGTTCATAGCTCCCCCGTCGGCGAGCCCGGCGGGGGACGACGAACGCTACTCGTAGACGCCGCGGCTCCGATATGGGGCCGCGGTATTGACTATGAAAGGATGCTTCCTATGAAACGAACGATGCTTTTAGCCATGGCCGCCTTAGCGATCGTCGGGCTCGTCGTAGCCCAGCCGACCGCGGCCATAGCGGATAAACCTGCTATCTTAACCTCGGTCGGCCAGAGCGCCGACCTCGAGATGGTCAAGGTGCTCATGACCCGTTCGCGCCTTCCGTTCTCTACGAACGAAACTATCCAAGCCTCGGCCCTTCCCGGCGACGCCAAGACCCTGGTCGTCGTGGTCGGCGGCAGCTCGAAGGGCCTCGGCGCGGCCGGCATCAGCGCGGAGCAGGAGGCGGCCAGGGCTCGCGCGGTCCTGGCGCGGGCTAAAGAGCTCGGCATGAAAGTGATCACGCTGCATATCGGCGGCGAAGCCCGCCGAGGCGCACTGTCCGACGGGCTCATCGAACTCTGCATCGGCTACTCCGACCTCGTCATAGCCGTGGCGGAGGGCAATAAGGACGATCTCTTCGGCAAGCAGGCCGCCAAGGCTAAAATCGGCCTCGTGCTCGTCGACAAGATTACCGGCGCCCAGGCCCCGCTCGCGGCGGCATTCAGGTAGGAGATAGGCGTGCCATTTGAATTTTGGCTCTTCGTCATCATGGTCGGCGTCTTCGCGGCCGGCGCCTTCGCCCTGCGCTTCCCCGTTTCGATGTCCATGCTGCTCGCCGCCTTCGCCGGACTCGTAGCCTCCGGTAACGGCCTGGACCTCAGGCACCTCGTCGAGGGCACCTTCGGATACGTCGATACGATCCTCGTCATCGCTACGGCCATGATCTTCATGCGGGCGGTGCAGGAATCGGGCGCGCTGTCGGCCTTGAACGTAGTCATCATCAAGCGCTTCCATAAAGCGCCGCTCCTGCTCCTACCGCTCCTCATGCTGGTAGCGATGTTCCCGGGCATGATCACCGGCAGCTCGAGCGCCTCGGTCCTCACCGCCGGCGCGGTCGCCGCGCCCGTGCTCGTCGCCCTCGGTCTGCCGAAGGCGGCGGCCGGCGCCTTCATAGCCATGGCCGGCATCCTGGGTATGATAGCCCCGCCGGTCAACATCCCGGCCATGATCATCGGCGGCGGCATCGACATGCCCTTCGTCGGCTTCGAGCTACCCCTCCTGCTCCTGACCCTGCCCTTGGCCGTCGCCTTCTCCTGGTGGTTCGGCCTGCGGCATATCCGCAAGGCCCCCTGGGATGAGCTTAAGGCTAAGCTCGAGCTTCAGAGCTACGAGCGATACGGCGCGCGGCTGTTCATCCCGATACTCGTGGTCGCGGCTTTGATGGTCGCAGGCAAGGCCTGGCCCTCTATCTTCGGCATAGGCCTGCCGGTGACCTTCCTGATCGGTACGGCCGCGGCATGCTTCGTCGGCAGGCGCTTCAATATCGTCGTCGCGGCCCGCGAGGCGGTGAACGACGCCCTCCCGGTGCTCGGCATCCTGGCCGGCGTCGGTATGTTCATACAGGTCATGACCCTGAGCGGCGTCCGCGGCTTCATCGTGGTCAGCGCGCTTTCGGTACCCCCGGCGCTGCTCTTCGTCGCCATCGCGCTCACGATGCCGCTCTTCGGCGCGGTCTCGTCCTTCGGTTCGGCTAGCGTGCTCGGCGTCCCGTTCCTTTTAGCGCTCTTGGGACGTGATCAGATTATAACTGCGGCTGCGTTGTCGCTGGTGGCCGCCTTAGGCGATTTTATGCCGCCCACCGCCCTTTCGGCCATATTCGCCGCCCAGGTGGTCGGGGAGGAGCGCTACGGGTCGGTGCTCAAGCGCCTCGTCGCGCCGAGCCTGGTCATAGCCCTTTGGGCGATCGCGTTCATTCTCTACTCCAAGCAAATACGCGCTTATATGTAGGAGGGCTTGTGAAGATCGTATACTTAGCCATCGCGGCTTTCGTGCTCGCGATGAGCGTCTGGAATCTATGGCGCGAGAAGGACTGGAAGAAGCAGATAGCCGCCGCCATGGTGGCCCTGCCCCTCCTCATGCGCGTCCTTTTGATAAAGTAGGTATGCCATGCAACGTCATCACCTAAGCGCGGCCGCCGTATGCGCCGCGGCCCTGGCCTTAGGCGCCGTCGCCTCGGCCTCGTTCCTGGAGCACAGGAAAACCGAGCCTATCGTCGCCGGACCGGGCGTCGGCGAAGTGAGGATGCTATCCAGTTGGTTCCCGGCCCTCGCCGGAGGCCCGGGCGATACCGAGGTCTACATAATGCGGGGAGATAAGCCGGGCGGATCTATACTGGTCATCGGCGGCACGCACCCCAACGAACCCTCCAGTTTCATGAGCGCCGTCCTCCTCATAGAGAACGCCGCCGTCGAGGCCGGGACGCTCTACGTCATCCCGAGGGCCAACGCCTCCGGCTTCACCCATAATGACCCGCAGGAAGGCGCGCCCCTCTCTTATGGCATTACGCTACCCGACGGCTCCGTACGGCGCTTCCGCTACGGCTCGCGCGCCACGAACCCCATCCACCAATGGCCCGACCCGGACGTCTATATCCACGCGGCCAGCGGCCAAGCGCTGTCGGGGAACGAGACCCGCAACTTAAACCGCGGCTATCCGGGCAGGTCGGATGGTACCCTGACCGAACGCGTTTGCTTCGCCATCGCCGAGCTCATACGCGGCGAGAAGATCGACCTCTCCATAGACCTGCACGAGGCCTCGCCCGAGTACCCGGTCATAAACGCCATCGTGGCCCACGAGCGCGCCATGCCCCTGGCTTCGGCCGTGGTGCTCGGCCTGGAGTTCTTCGACCTGACCATCGGCTTAGAGCCGTCGCCCAAGAACCTGCGGGGCCTTACGCACCGCGAGCTCGGCGATTTTACCGACGCCTTCTCCGTGCTCATGGAGACGGCCAACCCCTCGCAGGGGCGCCTACGCGGGCGGACGAACGAAGCCCTCGTGCTGAGCGGTAAGGATCCCTATTACGTCAAGGCCCAGGCTCTCGGACGGCTCTACGTACCTTTCGACGAAGGCGGCCATCCTCTCGAGGGGCGAGTCGGCCGGCACCTGACGGCCATCAATGAGTTCGCCTTCGCGCTCGGTATGGATTATCCCGCTAAGGCCGTCGAGCTCACGGGCGTGCCGCTCTACGACGAGCTCATGGAGCGGGGGCTCGGCCCCTTCCTGCGGAGCCTGCCGTGAGGATAGGGGCGGCGGCGCCGCCCGTCGCCCCGGCCGTCGGCCTGCGCCTCGCCGTCGCGACGGCGCTTATAGCCTTATGCGCGGGCTGCGTAGCGCCGGTCCGGCGCGGATCGGCGCATGAAGCTCTGGCCTGGCGTCGGCTCGAAGGCTTTGGCCGGCCCGTCGTCGCCGTATCAGGCATGCACGGCGACGAAAGCTCGGGCCCGGCCGGCCTGCTAGCCTGGCTCGACTCTAGAGAGGGGGGCGCATGGCCAGGACGCCCCATCGTCGCCTTGTCCATAGCCTCGCCCGAAGCCTTCGCCCTCGGCCTACGGAGCGCGCCGGGCTGGAGCGACCTAAATCGGGTCTTCTCAGGCGCTCCGCGGCCCGCCGGCGATCCGGCGCCGGCCCGGGCCCGCGAGATCTTGAGGCGTATAGCGGCGCACGAGCCGGCTTTCGTGCTCGATTTCCATGAAAGCGACGAGAATTGGGGCGACTCGCCGTTCTTGACCTTCGTCCTCCCGTACGAGGGCGCCGGTTCCCCGGGGGCCGCCGCCTTGGCGATGAGGCTACGCGACGGCATGGGCGGCCGAAGCGTGGCGACGGCCGGCCCCGCCCCCGCGGGCAGCCTCTGCGACGCGATCTCCCGCGAGCTCGGCGTACCGGCCCTGATCGTCGAGATACCCGCGGCCTGGGCCATGGCGGAGCGGACGGCGATCGTCGGCCTCATCCTAGACTTGGCGTTAAGCGTAGCCGACGAGATAGATGAATAGCGGACTCTTTTTTATAGTTATTTTATCTTTACTAGGCTTATTGACCGCTTTGATCGCCGAGCGCGTCGCCCTGCGCTCGGCCCGGTCTAGGCTTCGGCTCGTGGTGCAGGTGAACGGCACCCGCGGTAAGTCCACCGTCACCAGGATGGCGCACGAGCTCCTCCGACTCGCCGGCTATTGTTGCTACGCCAAGGCGACGGGCACCGAACCTCGTATCCTCCTGCCCGACGGCGGCGAGCGGCGCATCGGCCGCATGGCGCGGGCCAACGTACGGGAGCAGCGATGGTTCATGCTCTACGCCGCCTCGCGCGGCGCGGACGCGCTCGTCGTGGAATGCAACGGCGTACTGCCGTCGGCGCAGGAAGCCTCCGAGGGCTACCTCCGGGCCGAGGTCCTCATATTGACGAATGCCCGCGACGACCATCGGCCCGAGCTAAGTAGCGCCGAGGGGGCGGCCCGCTCGTTTAGCCTTTCGATGCCTCGCGGCGGGTCGGTCATAGGCGCCGATCCCCGCTTCGCGTCGCTCTGGGCCGGCGAGGCCGGGGTCAAGGGCTCGCGCTATATAGCCGCCGCGACCGAAACGGAAGGCGGCCCCTTCCCGGAGAACCGGGCTTGCATCAAGGCCTTAGCCGACTTGATCGGCGTCGACCCCGCCCTCGTTGACCAGGCGGCGGCGAGTTATAGGCGTGATCCGGGTAGCCTCGCGCTTCTTTCGCTTGAACGCTGCGGCGGCCCGCCCCTTTTGTACGCCGACGCGACGGCCGCCAACGATCCTGAGTCGAGCCTCCTCGCCATGAATGAAGCCATTCGGCAAGCCGGAGAAACCTTGCCGGCGGGCTTCAAGACCTGCGTCGTCTTGGCGGCGCGGCGTGATCGGCCCGACAGGAGCATGCAGCTAATCGGGATGATGGCTGATATCGCTTCCGGTCGCGTTGCGTTTCGCCCCGTCTGCCGATACTATTGCGTCGGCGGCTTGCCGCTCTCGGCGCTGAGGCGCGCTTCGGCCATAGGCCTTCGTCGCTTCGGGTCGACGCGGGAGCTTACGGATGAGCTTATTCGTGAGGCTGAAGGCTCCGGATCGGGGCTCCTCGTACTCGGCGTCGGCAACGCGGTAGGATGCGGCGGGGAGCTGCGTTCCTGGGCGGAAGCCGCGACAACCAGGGAGGCTATGCATGGGCTATGAAGGCCTCATGGTCATAGGGATAGTCGTGAGCATCTTGTATTATGAGCTCGGATCGGTTTCTCCCGGCGGGCTGATCGTGCCCGGCTACTTCGCCGCCGCCGTCGGCCAGCCGGGTAGGATGATCGTCACCCTGCTCGTCGCGTCCGTCGGCGCCCTATGTACGAGGGCTTTAGCGCGGGTCTTTATCCTATACGGCCGCCGCCGGCTCGCCGTCGCCATACTGTCCACCTTAGCCATATATGGCCTCTTCCTGCGCACAGGCCTCTTCGCCGGCTTATCGAACGGGCTCGGAGGCGGTATCGAGATGATAGGGTGGATCGTACCGGGTATATTGGCTTACGAGCTCGATAAGCAGGGCCCCGTCTTAACCGTATCGGCCTTAGCTTCGGCGAGCGCGTGTACTTGGATGGTCGCATGGATACTCGCGTAAAGAAAGCGGCGCTCGTCGCCCTCGGCGTCTTCCTCATGGCCTCTGCGCTAGCCTTCGATCGATCGGGGCTTGGATACCTGCCCGATCCCGCGCTCGATGTTGCGATCGGGCTTTTCAATGAAATGCGCCTGGCGGTCGCCGAGGAGCGGGAGCGCCTAGGCATAGACTATGACGCCGGCTACGATCGCCTGCGAGCCGCCCTCGTCGGCTATGCCGCGAGCGGGCTTACGAGCACGCGCGGCGAACGCGAGGCTAAGCTAGCCGCCTCGTCGCCTGCCGCCGTCGCGCTTTGCCTACGGCTCTTTAGGGATGCCGGCATAGGAAGCGGCACGAAGGTGGCCGTAAACGCTTCGGGCTCGTTCCCCGGCCTCGTATTGGCCGCGGCGGCGGCATGCGAAGCCTTAGGCGCCGAGGCCCATATTAGCCTTTCGATCGGTTCCTCAAGCTGGGGCGCGAACATAGACGGCTTCTCCATCGTCGACATAGCGGCCGTCGCGTTCGGAGCGACCGGCGGAGAGGGGCCGGCTGGCCCCATCGCCGGCCCGATACTCGTGACGCCCGGCGGATCGGACGACGCTGGCATCGATTTGGACGGCGACGCTTTAGAATCCGTCATCGAGCGGGCGCGATCGCTGGGCTGGCCGACGGCCAAGCCTGCGAGCCTTGAGGAGGCGGTACGCGTCCGCTTGGCGCATTTCCGTTTCCCGCATGATTCGGACGTCCTCGTGTCAATCGGGGGCAATTACGCTTCCTCCGGCGCGGTACCTGAGCTCGGACTTCTCTCAGGCTTGATCACGCCGGGGCGGGCCTTGCCGGGCGTCGGCCTCATCCAAGCCTACGCGGCCGAGGCTAAACCGGTCATACAACTCCTGAATCTCAGAGGCCTCTTCGCCGATTACGGCCTCGACCTGGCGAAGGCGGCGCGCGGCGGCTATGACGATCCTAACTCGCTTAAGCTAAGTCGCCCACGTTGGCAGCGCTTTCTCCTCGCCATCCCGGCTTTCCTCGCCTTTATAGCGTCCGCCATTTTGCCTAAGGTCGGACTAATAAAGCCATTATAATCCCATAACGTACATTTGCCTCGGAGGCGCTCGGGTTTATACTGCGTCGAGGGGGCGACTATGCGTAGATTGACTTCAGGACCTCACGCGGCGTGCCTCGCCCTATGGGTCGCCGTTTCGATAGGCTCTTGTTCCCGGCTTCCCGGCGACGCCGCCGTAGCGGCCGCCGCGCCGGCTGAAGCCCCGATACGCGTGCCGACCGAGGGGCTCTGGCTCGAGGCGCGCCTCGAGGGGCCGGGCTCGCCCGTCCGTTTCGAGCTAGGCGGGCTGGTCGTCGGCTCGCCGTATCGTATAGACGTCTATGACCGATTCCGTAAATCCGAGCGCGGCGAGGACGCGTCGACCAAGACGAGCCTAACGCGCCCCGATTGGCGGAGCGCCGAGGGCTACGCCGGGACGCACGACGGCTTCTACTACTCGGACGATCCGGGCGGCATTGTGTTCCTGGCCGCGGACGACATGGTCCGCGCGAGCTTCGAGACGAGCAAGGCCGACGGCCTCGGCTTCTTCAGGCTCTTCGTGCGCCCCGTCGACGCGGCCGAGTACGAGCGGAGGCGCCGCGTCGAGACTATGAGCGACGGAATAGTCCCGACGATAACGAGCGGGACGCCAGGCATAGCGGCGATCGCGCCACGCTACGGACTGTTCCTGCACGGCTCTTCGATCGTACCGGCGGCGCGCGACCTGCACGGCGCCTACGCCGCCGGGGGCGACCAGATATTCCTCACCGCCGAGGCCGGCCGCTTCATAGAGCTGCCCGAGGTCGCTTCGACGACCTCGTTCGTCCTCAACTCGCCGCGCAGGGCAGAGGCCCCCGAGGTAGCGCGACGCATCGCCGCAGCCTCCGCCATCCTCATAGACGGCGGCGACCAGTCGCGTTACGTGGCCTCGTGGAAGGACAGCGCCGCGCTCGAGGCCATGAACGAAGCGGCCCGGCGCGGGGTCCCCTTCGGCGGCAACTCGGCCGGGCTAGCCGTGCTCGGCCAGTTCGTCTACTCGGCGATGCACGAGCATTCCCTGTCCGCCGAAGAGGCCTTGGGCGACCCCTACAACGAGTGGATGACGCTCGAGATCCAATTCTTACGGCTCCCAGGCATGGAAGGGGTCATTACCGAATCCCATTTTAGCGAACGGCGGCGGGAGGGCCGGCTGATCGCGTTCATGGCGCGCCTGCTCCAGGACGGCGCGGTCGCCCGAAGTCGGCTTCTCGGCGTAGGCGTCGATGAGAATACCTGCCTCGTGATAGATGCATCGGGCCGCGCCCTGGTCTATGGCCCGGGATCCGCTTGGCTTTTCGTGGCGGAGACTAGCCCGGCCCGCTGCGTTCCCGGCCGTCCGCTCGAATGGCCGGGCCGCGCCGTCCGCGCCATAGAGCTCAAAGGCGCCGAGGCCGGCGCCGATTACGGGCTCTGGAAGGACGCGCGCTCGCTTCCGCCGACGCACTACTACGGAGTCCGCGACGGCCTTTTGGACAGCTCGTCGCCTTGACGCCCGAGTCCGCCTCTAGGCGCCCGCGGTCGGGCGCTCCCTCGGCGCGGCTACAAGGGCCAGACGAGCAATAGGAGCGGTACCGCCGCGCCGACCACGATGGCGGAGAGCGGCAAGCCCAGGCGCAGGTAGTCGCCGAAGCGGTAGCCGCCGGGCCCCATGACGAGCACGTTCGACTGGTGGGCGACGGGCGTAAGGAAGCTAGCCGATGCGCCGACGCAGATGGCCATGAGGAAAGGATCCATGCTCGCGTCCAGGCCCCGTGCCAGGCCCAGGCCGATGGGAGCCATGAGCACCACGGTGGCGGCGTTGTTGATGACCGCCGACATGAGCATGGTCGTCGAACAGAGTATGGCCAGGATGGCCCAGGCCGGGAGCCCCCGCGAGGCCGCCAGCATAGCGTCGCTCACGAGCTTGGCGCCGCCGGTCCGCTCCAAGGCCTGTCCTACGGGCAGCATGGCGCCGAGGAGCACGATGATGGGCCAGTCGATGCCCTTATACATGTCCTTAGGCGCTAGGACGCCGGCCAAGACCATGGCCGCCGCCGCCAGGGCGAAGGCCATCTGCACCGCGACCAAACCCGCCATGACGAAGGCGGCGGCCCCGCCGAAGAGGGCTATGGCCAGGTAGGCCTTACGCCTATCGCGTGGCGAGAGGCTCCGTAGCCCCAAGGGCAGGCAGCCGAGCGCCGACGCGCGCTCGTCCAGGAGCGAGGCTGGCCCGCCGCGTAGGAGGAGGAGGTCGCCGGCTTGTATGGCGGTCTGCTCGAGCCGCGTCGTGATCCTGGCGCCGCTCCGCGATAGCCCGAGCACGGAGAGCCCGTAGCGCTCCTTCAAGCCGAGCGCCGAGGCGCTCTTATTGACCAGGGTAGAGTCGGGTAGGACGGCCGCCTCGATGACGGCGAGCCCCTCGTCGGCTTTGCCGGATCCCGCGGCCGAGGCCTTATCCGGCTTCCCATCGGCGACGGGGGGCGGGGGCGGCTGGGTAGAGGTCGGCGCGCCGTCTTCATAGAGCGCGGCCGCGCCGTCGGCTACAATCTCGCGTATGCGCTCGGGCCGGCCCTCGGCTACGATCGTGTCGCCGGCGGCGAGCGTTTCGTCGCCCGTGGGCTTAGGCAGGGGGCGTTTGGCCGCCGCGGACTTGAAGAAGCGGCCGGCGAAGCCCGGAAGCCGCTCGGCCATGGTGCGCACGGCGGCCATGCCTTTCGGTCGCATGGCCTGCGAGGATCGCGGTATCAGGCTCACGACGATAAGCCCGAAGGGCTCGTCCCTGAGCTCGACGACGCGCCGGCCGGCCAGCGGGGAGCCTTCGGTGATGACGAGCTCGGCCAGGTAGCGGCCGGCTTTGAAGCCTTCCGCTTCTTCTTTCTGGCCGTCCCTGCTCGGTAAGAGGCGCCAGCCGACGAGCGACAGGAACGCCAGGCCGAGCGCCGCGAGGCCGGCGCCGACCGGCGCGAAGTCCAGGAGGGCGTAGCCGGAGCCGGCGTGCTCGGCCCTGAAGGCCGAAAGGAGCATGTTGGGCGGCGTGCCTATGAGCGTCGTCATGCCGCCTAGGAGCGAGGCGAAGGCCATGGGCATGAGGACGGCCGAAGGGGGCCTGCCGGATTTCCTGCAGAGCTGCATGCCGACCGGCATGATGATGGCCAGCGCGCCGATGTTGTTCATAAAACCCGAGAGTACGCAGACGATGCCGGAGAGCAGGGCGACCTGAACGCCGGTTCCGCTACGTAGCCCTTGCAACTTCGAGCCGAGGAGCTCGACGAAGCCGGAGCTCCGTAGGCCTTGGCTGACGATCAAGATGGCGGCGACGCTGATGACCGCCGGATTGGAGAAGCCCGAGAAGGCCTCGCCGGCCGGTACGACGCCGGCCACGGACAGGGCCCCCAGGCTAAGCAGGGCGACGAGGTCGTGCCTGATCCGCCCCCAGGCGAAGAGCCCGAAGGCCGCGGCTATCACGGCGAAGACGAGGTAGCTCTGCCATCCGATTCCGTTCATGGACCGAGTATACACGAAAGGCCTTGCCCCCGCCTTAGATTTCATTGTATAACCGCTCATGCACCCCCACGACATGTTCAGGAACATCTCCCCCCTCGACCATCGGTATTGGGCGTCGAACCGCGAGCTATTCGACCGCCTCTCGGCCTACGTCTCCGAGGACGCGGCCGTGCGTTATTGCGCCAAGGCGGAAGCCGCGCTCGTGAAGGCCCACCTTACGGCCCGCGGCCGCGCCTCCCAGGCGGCCTTCGACGCCCTGGACGCCGCCGCGCTAGCCGTCGATCCCGCGGAAGTCTACGCCGAGGAGGAGACCACGCGGCATAATATCCGCGCCCTGGTCAACGTGCTCCAGCGCCACGTGCCCGAGGAGCTCGCGCCCTTGGTGCACCTGGGCGCCACCAGCGTCGATATCCTGGATACCGCCCAGGCGGCGCGCCTACGCGACGCGACCCTGGACATCGTGCTCCCGCTCCTAGCGGAGCTCGTGGCTGAGCTCTGCGCCCTGGCCGAACGAGAGGCCGAGACGCCCCAGGTCGGTCGCACCCACGGCCAGCACGCGGTGCCCATTACCTTCGGCTTCGCCATGGCCGAGTACTGCGCGCGCCTCGCTAAGTGCCTGCCCGAGATCGAGGCGCGAGCCCGAGGCCTTCGCGGCAAGCTCGCGGGGGCGACCGGTTCATACAACGCCCTGTCCATGAGCTATCCTGACCCCGAGGCCATCGAGCGCTCGTACCTGGGCTTCCTGGGCCTGGAACCCAGCGAGCACTCGACTCAGCTCGTCGAGCCCGAGCATCTCCTACGGCTCCTGACCGAGCTCAACACGGCCTTCGGCGTCGTGGCCAACCTGGCGGACGACCTACGGAACCTGCAGCGCTCTGAGATAGGCGAGCTGCGCGAAGGCTTCGGCGCCGGCCAAGTAGGCTCCTCGACCATGCCGCAGAAGCGCAACCCCTGGAATTCCGAGCACGTGAAGAGCCTCTGGAAGGCCTTCGCCCCGCGCGTCGTCACCTTCTTCATGGACCAGATATCGGAGCATCAGCGCGACCTGACGAACTCCGCCAGCGGCCGCTTCGTTGCCGAGTATTTCGCCGGTTTCTCGGCGGCCGTCAAGCGCATGATCTCGGTCCTGCGCGGCTTAGGCGTGAACCGCGAACGCATGCTGGTAAACCTGCGCTCGGGCGGCGGTATGGTGCTGGCCGAGCCCGCGTACATACTCCTGGCGGAGGGCGGCCGCGCCGACGCCCACGAGCTCGTCCGCTCCATAACGCTCAAGGCCGAGTCGGAGGGCGTAAGCTTCGGCCGGGCCTTGGCCGCCGAGCCCGAGGCGGCCGCCGCGGTCGGCGCTAAGCTCCGCGAACTCGGCTACGGCGAGGCCGAAGCCTTCTTCTCCTCGCCCGAGGCCTATCGCGGCCGCGCCGCCGAAAAGGCCAAGTCAATCGCTCAAAAGTACGCCGCCCTGGCGCGTTCATACCTGACGAAAGACGAGAGAGGGAAATGAGCATGGACATACGCGAGACCCTGTCATACGACGACGTCCTTCTCCTGCCCGGCTACTCCGAGATCCTGCCCAAGGATGCCAAGCTTGAGACGCGGCTAGCCGGCGATATACGCCTGAACGTCCCCGTCGTTAGCGCCGCCATGGACACGGTGACCGAGGAGCGCATGGCCATTGCCCTCGCCCTGCACGGAGGCGTCGGCGTTATACACCGCAACCTACGGCCCGAGGCCCAGGCCGCCCAGGTGGAGTCGGTCAAGCGCTACCTCAATTGGATCATCGAGGCGCCGGTGACCGTCGAGGCCGACCGCACGTTGCGCGACGTGCGCGCCCTCATGGAGCGGCACAAGGTCTCGGGCCTCCCCGTGCTCGGCCCCGAGGGCAGGCTCGTCGGCATCATCACCAGCCGCGACCTGCGCTTCAGGCGCGACGACGAGGCCCTGGTCAGCCAGGCTATGACGGCCGAGGTGGTCGCCGAGACCGGCGAGCCCACGCCGCAGGGCGCGCGCGCCAAGTTCGACGCCAACCGCATCGAGAAGCTGCCGGTCGTAGACGGGCAGGGGCGCCTGCGCGGCCTTATCACGGTCAAGGATATGGAGAAGCACGAGCGCTACCCGCGGGCGGCCATGGACAAGTCGGGCCGGCTCCTCGTCGGCGCCGCCGTCTCGCCCCAGGACTTCGACATCCGAGTGCCCCTCCTTATGCGGGCGCGCTGCGACTTCGTCGTGCTCGACACCGCCCACGGCGACTCCAAGCCCGTGATCGACGCGGTCAAGGCCATCAAGTCGCGCTACGGCGCCGTCGTGATAGGCGGCAACGTCGCCACCGCCGCCGGCACGCGGCGCCTCATCGACGCCGGCGCCGACGCGGTCAAGGTGGGCATCGGCCCGGGCTCCATCTGCACCACGCGCGTAGTCGCCGGCATCGGCGTCGCCCAGTTCAGCGCCGTCTACGACTGCGCCTTAGAGGCCGACAAGTCGGGCGTACCGGTGATCGCCGACGGCGGCATCAAGTATTCGGGCGACCTGGTCAAGGCCATCGGCGCCGGCGCCTCGACGGTGATGATAGGCAACCTCTTCGCCGGCCTCAAGGAGGCGCCGGGCCGCGAAATCCTGTACGACGGCCGCATCTACAAGGAATACCGCGGCATGGGCTCGCTCGGCGCCATCGCGGCCGGCTCGGGCGACCGCTATCAGATAAGCAAGGACGAGAGCCCTGTGCCCGAGGGCATAGAGGGCAGGGTGCCATACAAGGGCGAGCTCAAGGATTTCCTCCATCAGCTGACCGCCGGCCTGCAAAAAGGTATGGGCTATACCGGCTGCAAGGATATAGAATCGCTCAGGGCGTATAAACAATTCGCTCGCATCTCCAGCGCGGGCCTCCGCGAAAGCCACGCCCACGACGTCTCCATCACCCAGGAAGCCCCGAACTACTCGCGGGGCTGATAGCCGCTAGTCGATACGGAAGGAACGGACGCATGAACTTAGTGTTGATCGGGGCCCAGTGGGGCGACGAAGGCAAGGGCAAGATGGTCGATTACCTGGCCTCCGAGGCGCAAATCATCGTTCGCTTCTCCGGCGGCGCCAACGCCGGCCACACCATCGTGCGCGGCGGCGAGCAGTTCGCCCTGCACCTCATCCCCTCGGGGGTCCTCTATCCGGATAAGACCGTCGTCCTCGGCACCGGCATGGTCATCGATCCCGAGGCCATGTTCGCCGAGCTGTCCATGCTCGAGGAGCGCGGCATCGACTGGAAGGGCAGGGTGCTCGTGAGCGACCGCGCCCATATCGTCCTACCGCGCTACCGCGAGCTCGACAAGGCGGCCGAGGCCGCCCGCGCTAAGCCCATAGGCACGACCGGACGCGGCATCGGCGTGAGCTACGCGCTCAAGGCCTCGCGCGACGGCGTGCGCCTGGCCGACTTGGCCGATCCCGAGCGCCTGGCCAACCTCGAGCCGGCCGACCGCGAGTATCTGGCGGCCTGGGCGCCCAAGCTCCTACCCATGGCGATGAACCTCGTCGACTACTTATCCAAGCACCGCCATAGCTACGTGCTCTTCGAAGGGGCCCAGGGCGCGCTCCTCGATATCGACACCGGCAGCTATCCCTTCGTCTCAAGCGGCATGTCGTGCGCCGCCGGAGCGGCCGCCCAGGGCGGCATAGGCCCGCGGCGCATCGATAAGGTCCTGGGCGTGTTCAAGGCCTACTCGACCCGCGTCGGCAACGGCCCCTTCCCCAGCGAGTTCGACCCCGATTCGCAATCCGCCCTCTGCCAGTTCGTCCGGGACACCGGCCGGGAGTACGGGGTTACCACCGGCCGACCGCGGCGTTGCGGCTACCTCGATCTCGTATCCCTACGCTACGCCTGCTTGGCCAACTCCATCGACTCCCTCATTTTAACTCACCTCGATGTGTATGATTCTTTAGACGAATTTGAGGCCTGCGTAGCGTATAAAGTAGATGGGTCTATTATAGAGCACTTCCCGACATCGATTGCAGAGCTTGACAAAGCCCAGCCGGTTCTCCGGAGGTTCAAGGGCTGGAAGCGATCGCTCGCCGACGTACAGCGCTACGAGGACCTGCCCTTGGCCGCCAAAGACTATATCTCCTTCATCGAAGAATACTGCGAGACGGCCATAGATATAGTATCGGTCGGTTACGATC
>CALKWG010000239.1 GCA_938004315.1 uncultured Spirochaetaceae bacterium | reverse complement strand
GTCGAGGGCGCCTTCCAGGGCGGCGGCATGGCCCGCTTCGTCTTCGTCTTCGGCCGCTTCGGCGGCGCCACGCTCCGTTCGGCCGGCGGCGCTCCGCGCGAGGAGCTCTTCGGGCAGGCCTAGAGTCGCGAAGGCGGCTTCGAAGAAGGCGTCCCAACCCCACGCGGCAATGCCGTCGGCCTGAGCGGAGGGGGCCGCTTCATGGTTCTCATACACTACGTACATGGCAGTCATTCCCGCGTCGAGCGGGCTTCCCGGCCGCCTTCGGACCTGCGTTCAGAGGATCCGAGGGCGATCGACGCGCGCCCCCCGCATGAAGCGGGCGGGCGCTGGCTCAACGCCCGACGCGGCGAGCCGCCGACGGGCGATATCATCGAGCGCTTGTGTTCCGGAAAGCTGGAAGGGAGCCTAGCGCGAGGCCTCCCGGCGTCCGGAAGATAAGCGAGCGGCGAAGATCATGCGGACCTCCTCAAGGCGCAGGGCTAGGGGACTCCGAACCGGAGCGCGGGGCGCTAACAGGGCGCCGATAAAGGCGAGGGCGCCCTCGTCAGCACCATGCTAGGTCCCCGCGAGGCTGATACTAGATCGGCCGGGCGTCGCGTTCATAGTGGACAAGATATCTGTAAACGAGAAGTACCAGGATCCCGCGGAACGGGATCCTCGCCGCCAGCCGGCGGCCGGCGGACGCCGAAGCCGAGAAGCGCGATGCGCATGCCGGACGCGGTGCGCGTCTTTACTCTCGCCGGGCCTTTTTAGTATATTATCGCTGGTTAGATCATCATCACATCACGCGAGGTGACGTATGCCCACGTACGAGTACGAATGCCGAAGCTGCGGGTATACTTTCGAAAAGACCCAGAGCATGTCCGAGCCGGCGCTCAAAGATTGCCCCGAGTGCGGCAAGGAAGTCAGGCGGCTGATCTTCGGCGGTTCAGGCGTCATATTCAAAGGCTCAGGTTTCTACGTTAACGATTCCAAAGGCAAGAATAGCGCCGCCCCGAAGAAAGACGCCAAGGCGGACGGCCAGAAGTCCGAAGCCGGGAAAGCCGAGCCGGCCTGCGCCTCGGCCGAGGCCGGCTCGTGCAAAGGCTGCGGCGTTAAGGAAAGCGCCTGAGCCCCCGACGCGAACAGCGATACTTCTGCCAAAACTGCGGCGCGGAAGTAGGCCGGGAGGACAAGGCCTGCCCGCGCTGCGGCCGTTTTTTCAGCTCCGTACTCTGCCCGAAGTGCGGCTTCAGCGCCTCGCCGAGCCGCTTCATGGACGGTTGCCCCGTATGCGGATATTCAGGAGCCTTGGACTCGCCGGGCTCGGACTCCTTCGCGGACGGCCGTTCCGGCGCCCGCGGTCCCGCGGCGCCCTTGCCGTGGTGGTTGTGGCTCGCGGGCTTAGCCGTCTTGGCCGCGGCCTTCTTAGGCTTAGCCGCCGCCGTTTTGCGCTAGTTCTGGCCACGCTTCCGGTGGGGCGTCAGCCGACGCGCCGCCCTACGGGTACGGCCGCATCCCCGGACTACGGATTTAAAGACGTGTGAACCATAGCTCCCGTATGGGCCTCTGTTCTTCGAGCGCGCGCCGTTCGAATTTGGTCACCGGCCGCCACGGCGCCCGCGGGGCCCAGCGCTCATGCGCGTTCGCGAGGAGGGGCTCCGCCGCTAAGCGCTCGAGCGTCCACTCGGCGTATTCCTCCCAATCGCTCACGAAATACAGGTAGCCGCCCTTTTTAAGCCTCGACGCCAAGAGCCGGATGAATTCGGCGCCCATGATGCGCCGCTTGTGATGACGTTTCTTAGGCCAGGGGTCGGGGAAGAATACATGGAAGCCGTCGACGCTCCCTTCAGGCAGCATATCGCGTACGACTTCGAGCGCGTCACGGCGCATGACGCGCAGGTTTTCAAGGCCTTGCGTCTCGATCTCGGCGAGGAGCTTCCCGACGCCCGGCGCATGTACCTCTATGCCTAAGAATCTCGTAGCGGGGAGCTCTCGGGCTATGATAGCGGTCGCCGCCCCCATGCCGAAGCCGATCTCCACGACGAAGGACCCGGCGTGGCCGGGGAATAAGGCGTCCGGATCGAGCCGGCCGCCGGGCGCGTACGGCACGCCGTAGACGGGATAGAGGCGGCCGAGGGCGTCTTTCTGATGGTCGGTCATACGTCCGGAGCGTAGGACGAAGCTGCGTTCGCCGCCGCTTCGAGAGCTTAAGGCGCCCGCGCCGTTCAGCGGTCTATCGCTTGTATCCATGATAAAAATCCTATTTCAGTTCTGGGATCGTAGGCGTACACCGCCAGGTAGGCCGCCGCCTCGCGCCATCCTTCGCCGCCATAGAGCGCGGTTAAAGTATGCAGGCCCGGCTGCGTCTGCGCCGCCTTGATGACCTTGAGCCCCGCATCCAGGAAGAGGGCGTTCGCCGTAGGGTAGGGGTCGGCGATCAAGACGGAAGTCGGCCCGGCCTTCGCGACCGTAGGCAAGGCGTACGGAGCGCCCGCGGGCGCGAGGAGCTCGAATGAGCCCTCCGCCGCCTCGCCGGCTAAGTCGTAGAGCATGACCCGGTAGCGTCCGCGCGGCAGAGGCTCCCCGGCGGGCGCTTTAAGGCCGTTGGAGCCGATGAAGAGACGCGATCCTTCTTGCCGTACGAGCCAGTCGTCGGGTCCCAAACTCCAATAGAGCTCGCCCCCGTCGTGGGCCAGCACCAGGCGATCCAGGTCGGCGGCCCCGTCCTTGTCGCTCACGGCCGCGAAGAAAGATAGGCGTTCCTCGGTGGTTCCCGCGGCGGTGCCGGCGACGATGAGACGATGGCTGAGCGACAGGATAGCCGGCGGATTGACGGCGCAGGCGCCTAAGGCGATCGCCAAGCCGGCGGCGAGCGCCGCCGACCGAGCGAGGCCCCGCGTCCGAGACAGCGCGCGACTGCGCATGCCGCGTGTTCCGTCCAGCGCTAGGCCTCCGACGCGACGCTGCTGAGCGCCGCCGTCAGGGCCGCGAGCCCGTCGAAATCGTCGTTCTTGCGGGTCGCCAGCTCCCGCAAGGTCCAGACGCCGCGGGCTTTCTCCTCCTCGCCGCGGATCAGGGCGAAGGCTATGCCCTTCTTCTCGGCGTACGAGAACTGTTGGGCCGGCTTACGGCGCTCGGGGAACACTTCGCAGGCTATGCCCGCCGCCCTCAACGAGGCGGCGGCGGCTTGGTAGTCGACGGCCGACGCGTCGTCCAAGTTCATGACGAGCGCGCGGCTGTACGACCCGCGGCGGCTTGGCCGACCTAAAGCCTCCATGCCCGCCAGGAATCGGTCCATGCCGACCGAGGCGCCGACGCCCGGGAGGCGCTGCTTGGTGTAGAGGGACGCCAGGTCGTTGTAACGGCCGCCCGAGCATACCGAGCCCAATTCGGGCATGGCGTCTAGGAAGGTCTCGAAGACGACGCCGGTATAGTAATCGAGGCCGCGCGTTATGCTCGGGTCTAAGACGACCTTGTCGGCTATGCCGCAAGCCTGGGCCATGGCGTAGATCTCGCGCAGGCGATCGCTGTCCTCGGCCGGGCCGCCGGCCAGGCGCTCGATCCGATCCAACGTGGCGCCGAAAGCCTCGTCGGCGCGTATGAAGGCCATGAGCTCGTCCGCCGCCGTCGCGCCGGCCAGCTCGGCCAGTTGGGAGCGCGTCTCCTCCGGCCCTATTTTAGCCAGTTTATCCACGGTCCTGAGTATTTCAACCGAGCGCTCCGCGACGCCTAAGCGAGTAAGGAAGCGGTTGAACACGCCGCGGTTGTTCATGCGGACGGTGCTATCGGCGGCGCCGAGCGCCGTCATGGCGCTCCGGATGACCGAGAGTATCTCGAAATCGGCGGCGGCGTTATCGACGCCGACGATGTCGAAATCGCATTGCACGAACTCGCGATAGCGGCCGCGCTGGGTATTCTCGCCTCGCCACACCTTGGCCATATGGTAGCGCTTGAACGGCAGGTAGAGCTCGGCGACGTGCTCCGCCATGAAGCGGGCGAAGGGCACGGTCAGGTCGAAGCGCATGGCGACGTCGCGCCCGCCGGCGTCCTTGAAGCGATAGACCTGCTTCTCCGTCTCGCCGCCGGCCTTTCCGAGGAGTATCTCGGCGTATTCGAGCGCCGGCGTATCGATGGGTACGAAGCCGTAGGAGCGGAAGGCGCCGGCCAGCTTCTCCATCATGGCCGCGCGTTCGATCTCGGCCTCGGGGAGGAAATCCCTAAAACCCTTAAGGACCCTGGGTTGAATGATATCGCTCATGGCTGGCTCCTCGTGGTATATCGCCCGGGTATCGGGGTAGCCGCTACGGCCCGCGCCGATTATGCGGCGCTATGGCCTGTTTGACCGCTCGAATTATCGCAGAAAGCGGCGCGGCTAGGCAAGCGCGGGCCGTCGCCCGTTTCGGCTCGTCAGCCCGGCTTGGCAGCTCGGCTTGGCAGCTCGGCTTGACAGCCGGCCCGGGCGGCGCGATAGTAGCGCCCATGCTCATCGTTATCGACGCGGGAAACACCAATATCGTCGGCGGGGTCTACGAGGCCGGCCGGCTGACCGACAGCTTCAGAATACGCACGGTCGCCGGCAAGACCGAGGACGAATATGGCGTCGTCGTCAGCGCCGTGCTCAAGGACCGCGGGGTCGAGCCGACCAAGGTCGACCGGGTCATCATCAGCTCGGTCGTGCCGCAGCTGACCGCGTCCGTAGGTAAGATGGCGAGCCACGTCTTCGGCACGGAGCCGGCGCTCCTCAACCCGTCGACCTACGGCCGCCTGCCCATCAAGGTCATCGCGTCGGATGAGATCGGCGCCGACCTCGTGGCCGACGCCATGGGCGCCTGGACTCTCTTCAACGAGGCATGCCTCGTGGTTGACTTCGGCACGGCGCTGACCTTCACCGCGGTGGACGGAAGCGGCGCCATAGCAGGCGTCGCCATCGCGCCGGGGCTCGGCACCGCCGCCGGTTCCTTGTCCAACGCCACGGCCCAGCTGCCCGTCGTACCGCTGGAGGCGCCGGCCTCGGCCCTGGGTAAGAATACGGTGCAGGCCATACAGGCGGGCGTCGTGCTCGGCTATACGGGGCTCGTGGAACGCTTGGTAGCGAGCATGAAGGCCGAGCTAGGCGGGGCCAAGGTCGTCGCCACCGGCGGGCTCTGCCGGGTGCTCGCCGGGCTCACCGACGCCTTCGACGCCGTCGAGCCGAACCTGACCCTGGACGGCCTCGCGGCCATGGAGCCCTATCTCTTCTAAAAGGCGGTTCCGAGCTTGGGCCCGCTAGGCCTTAAGCAGCTGCGACAGCTCGTCTCC
The DNA here is from genome assembly GCA_938004315.1 of uncultured Spirochaetaceae bacterium. GTDB lineage: Bacteria > Spirochaetota > Spirochaetia > Treponematales > UBA12059 > DAIPLR01. The sequence goes on along the minus strand of CALKWG010000239.1, from coordinate 1,849 downwards.
CGATACCAGGTCCTCGTCCGCCGTACCGTCGGCGATCGCCGCGCGCAGGAGCTCCGATAGCTCCGACGACAAGGCCTCGTGCCGTTCGGCTATCCGCCGAAGCTCATCCGCCGAGCTGGCTAAGAAATCCGCTAAGCTGTGATCAGGCCGTAACAAGCCCGTCAAGGCTTCGGCCGATCGCCTGGTACACATGGAGAGTAGCCGGATATATTCGAGCCGTTCGACTAAATGGGAGTTCGAGGCGATGAGCTCGGCGAGGCGTCGTAAGAGAACGTCCAAGTCACGCGCCATGCCCGATACCGCCTCGCCGAGGATCTCGGGGTCCGGGTTGAGCTTGGCCGCGGCTTCGAGCGCGGCGGCTAGGCTCTCGGCGATATAGAGGTCGTCCTGGTAATGGATCATATGAGCCATAGGGACAAGTGTATTGCATCGGCGAACGGCGGTAAAGGCCCGCCCTCCCGCCGTCCGACCTAAGATGCGCGCGAAGAGCCTATAAGTGCCGATACGGTCTTGAACTAAGGCCGCCCGGCGGGCTATACTGCCGCGATTCATCACGCCCTTAAGCCGGCGGCCGGCTCGCCGCCGCGAAGCCGCTATAGGCGTACCGTTTCTCCTTATCCGCCCGTACGGGACGGATCATAGACCACAGGGAGGCATTATGCGATCCTACGAACTCGTTACTATCTTCCCGACGGAAGAAGAACTCTACCGTCTGGGCAAGGAGGCCGTCCTGGCCGAGCTGAAGAACCAGGGCGCCGAACTCGTCAAGGAAGACGAGATGGGCGAGCGCCAGCTCAGCTACCCCGTCAAGGACAGGCCGCGCGGCCGTTACGTGCTCTTCAACATCAAGATGGCGCCGGATAAGATCATCGCCGCCGAGAAGGTGTTCAAGCTCAATACCAACGTGCTCAAGTACCTCTTCGTCAAGGTTGAAGAGTAAGCGCAGGGGAGGCTAGCCGTGGCCGATCTAAGCATAGCCGTCCTGGTGGGCAGGCTCACCAGGGACGCCGAGCTCAAGTATACCAACTCAGGCCAGGCCGTATGCCACTTTTCGGTGGCTACGAGCACGAGGCGCAAGAAGGGCGACCAGTGGGTCGACGAGCCCAGCTATTGGGACGTGGATCTCTGGGGCAAGTCCGGCGAGAGCCTCAACCAATACCTGACCAAGGGTAAGCTCGTAGCGGTCGAAGGCTCGATGCGCCAGGACCGTTGGGAGCAGGACGGGCAGACGCGGACCAAGGTCATCGTCAGCGCCAACACCGTTCAGCTCTTAGGCGGCGGCCAGGGCGCCGGGTCGGGGCCCTCGCAGGGCTCGGGCTATGGGCAGGGCGGCCAACAAGGCGGCGGCCAACAAGGCGCCAGGGAGTGGCGCGGCCAAGATCAAGGCCGGGGCCAAGCTCCCGCCGGGAATCCGCCCGACGATTACGCGGACGATATCCCGTTCTAAAGGCCGACCCCGCGTATGGGTTAGGCGATAAACACAAGGAGATTAACTATGTCCGATATGAACCAGAGCAGAGACGATAGGCAGCCCCGCGACGATTCTCGCCGGGACGACTCGCGCCGCGACGACGACCGCGGCCCCGGCGGCCGCGGCGGCCGCAAGGGTTTCTTCCGTAAGAAGGTCTGCAAGTTCTGCGCCCAGAAGGCCAAGATCGACTACAAGGATCCCGAGGGCCTGCGCCGCTATATCACCGAGCGCGGAAAGATCCTGCCCCGCCGCATCACCGGCACCTGCGCTAAGCACCAGCGCGCCCTGGCCCAGTCCATCAAGCGCTCGCGCTCGCTGGCCCTGCTCAGATCGGAAGAGCACCAGTCTGAACTCCAGTCACCGAATACGATCTCGTAT
>CALKWG010000238.1 GCA_938004315.1 uncultured Spirochaetaceae bacterium | reverse complement strand
AGGCGGTCGGCCGCGCGCGGGCCTAAGACCATGCGGACTATGGCGGCCGCCGAGCAGGCCAGGGTGAACCAGAGCATCCCGTCCAGCATGAGGGCCCTCATGACAAGGCCCCCTTCAGGCGCTCCTCGAACTGGCCCTTGATGGCCTCGCCGGCGGCGCGGGAGTGGCGCGTGGTGGCCAGGAACCAGTGCACGGTCAGGTGGTCGTCGTTCAGGTCTAAGGTTATGGTGCCCGGCGTGAAGGTGATGGAGTTGGCCAGGATCATGCGCCCTAGGTCCGAGCCTAAGCGGGTCCTAAAATGGACCACGCGCGGCGAGCTGCGTCCGGCGAGCGTGGCGGCCAGCACCTGCGCGCTCGAGGCGTACATGCTGCCTATGAGCGCAAGGAGGTACCAGATGAGGCGCAGGGGGCGCGGCACGAAGGAGCGGAGCGAGGCTTCGTGCTCGGCTATGAAGACCCGGTAGGTTAAGGCGGCGATGAGGGCGGAGCCGAGCGCCCCGGCTATGAGCGAGAACGCGTCGACGCTGGCGGTGAACACCACCCAGAGGGCGTAGAGGGCCGCGAAGCTGATGCCGAATCTCAGGAAGGCCCAGGCTCGGACTCTATCCATCAGCCGTCCCGGGAGACGAAGAGCTCGTATAGCGACGACGGATCGGAGGCTGCCAAGGCGGCCGCCCTGAAATCGGGGTCGTGCAGGTAACGGGCGAGTTTTGAAAGGAGCTTCAGGTGCGCGCCGGCGGCGTCCGTGGGCCCGACCATGAGGATGACGAGCTTAGCCGGCGCGCCGTCGGGCGCGTCGAAGCCGACGGGCTTAGCCAGGGTCGCGATCACGAGGCGCGTGGCCGAGCAGGCCGGCGAATGGGCGTGGGGTACGGCGCAGCCCTCCCCTAAGCCGGTGGGGGCCAGGCGTTCGCGCTCGAGCACGGCGGCGGCCACGGCCTCCGCGTCGCCCACGGAAGGATCGCCCGCGAGAAGCCCGACCATGGCGCGTATCAGGCCCTCTTTACCGTCGGCGGCCAGGCCCACGCGTACCCGGCCGGGCTCCAGATAGTCTCGTATGCTCGCCACCCTAGACCTCCTCTTCTTCTCGTACGAGTCCGGTCGACCAATCTACCGGCACGGTGAACATGATGCCCGTGCCGGGGTTGTCCAGGCCCCCGACCACCTCGTCCACGAGTTTCTTAAGCCGGTCCACGACGCTGTCGTTGCGGATGACCGACAATATCGTCTTATTGTAGGGCTTGTTGCCCTTCATGAATTCCTTAAAGCCGGCGAACAGGGGCACCTCATAGGCTAGGAAGCGGCCCATGCCCTCCGAATCGAGGATGGTCGCGCCCGCCACGCCGGCCTCGACGTAGGCTTCGAGGACGTCTTCGAGGTATTCCTCTTTATTCAATACGAACACCAAGAGTTTCATGGCCGCTCCCTGGGAAGAGTATCCCCGGCATCGCCGGGTTTTGTCAAATTTGAAAGTCGGCGGCCACGCCGTCCCGGCGCGCCGCGTCGGCGAGGCCGCTTGTCAGGGCGCCGGCTCGTCCTTGCCCGGCACGAAGAAGACGAAGTCCCTGAACTGTCCGGCAGGATTGCCGTCGGCGTAGGGATAGGCTTCGTTGGCGTTCAGGTGGCAGCGGTAGCACAGGTCCTGGCCGACGACGCTCTCCATGCCGCTCTCGGGGTCCTTCATAAGCCAGATCCAGCCGCCCTGGGCGCGCGGGTCGTCCTTGGCCTTGACCATGGCGGTGATCATGTTCGGCCGGCCGCGGGAGCCGTCCGCGCCGCCTACGCCGTAGGCGGGGCCGGCGCCGTAGCCGTCGCCGCTGCCGGCCAGGAGTATCTCCTTCACGATGACCGTGCCCTCGGGAAAGCTTACGCCGGCCGGACCTTCCTTAAACTGAAAGCCGGTTTCGTTCATGACGATGCGCCTGAGGCTATCCATGTGGCCGGGGATCTCGTAATCCAGGACGACTTCGGTGGTCGGCCGCCAGGAAGCGTAGCCTACAGCCACCAGGTCGATCGTCGCGTCTTGGCGCGAGCACGAGGCGCCCAAGGCCGCCAGAAGCGCCGTCATGCAGGCGAAGAGGCCCAGTGCGGGGCCCGCCGAGCGCCGGGTTTGAACGAGCATCGCCCTCATGCCTCCCGCCTTTCATCGGCTGCTTTAAGCAGGTACACCCGCTGCGCCTCCGCCTTGCCCTTGAGCCTGGCCTTGTACGGCCCCGAGAACGAGAGCTCCGGCCTATCCTTGACCGCGTCGTAGCTGCAGTCGCAGACCAGGGTCTGGCCGGCCTTAGCCGCCGAGCAGAGCCGGGCAGCGATGTTCACCGGGTCGCCTATCACGGTGAAGTCCGCCCGGCGCTTGGACCCGACCATGCCTTGAACGACGGAGCCGCTGGCTATGCCCATGCCGACCATGAGGCCGTCGAACTCGGCGGCCCGCGAGCTCAGGGCGGCTATGTCGAGCGCCGCTTGGCAGGCGCGGTAGGGCGCGTCGTCGCCCGAGAACACGGCCACCACCTCGTCCCCCACGAACTTGTCGATATCGCCCCCGTGGGCCTGGATGATGCCGGCCTGGGCGTCCAGGAGCTTGTTGAGAACGCCGACGATCGCGTCGGCGCCGTGGCGCTCGGTATAGGAGGTGAAGCCGCGCACGTCGCTGAAGAGCAGGGTGCGCTGCACGCGCTTAGGCTCCTGCCCGCCGGCTATTGAGCTTAGGGTGCCGCGGGAGACGTACTTGGTCAGCTCGTAGCGCTCGTACAGGCCCTCCACCATGCGGTTGACGGTCTCGGCCAAGGTACCGAGCTCGTCCCGCCTGGCCACCTCGACCCGGCCGGTGAAGTCGCCCGAGGTGACGGCGCCGCAGACTTTGCCTATGGATCGTACGGGCCGCACGACGATGGTATGGATGAAGCGCGTGATGAGGGCGGCCAAGGCCGCGAGGAGGGCCGCCGCACCGCCGGCCGAGAAGGCTACGACGCTGCGCTGGGCGGCCAGGAACTGGGTGACGTCGGTGCGCAGGTCTATGACGCCGCGCACGGTATGGTCGCTCCCGTGGCAGGCGGTGCACTTGGGCAGGTTCAAGAGGGGGCGATACAGGCGCTCGTAGCTTCGGCCGCCCTCCTCCCAGCGGAACTGCACGGTCTCGGGCGGCATGCCGGCGGCGGCGTCGAAATACGGCCGCTCGGGCTCGCGCACGCGCTCGGGGAAGGCCGACTTGGGCGCGAAGCGGGGCCTCATGAGGTTAAGGTTGACCGTCTCTATGGTCTCGTTGTCGATGAAGGCGCCCATGCCGTCGCGTCGATAGAGGCCCACCTGCAGGCCCTCGCCCACGTTCCGTAGGTCGCTAAAGAAGCGTATCGCCACGGGGGCCTCGCCGACCATCATGAAATTCTCGATGGAAGAGTAGAGTATCTCGGCCTCTCGGTTCAGCGCGTCGCTCGTGAGCTCCTGCCGGGCCCTTACCACGCTGGCGGTGTAGGCGACGGCCACAGCGCCTAGGCCTAGGGCGAGGGTACTCACGACGATGGCGTTGATCTTAGCGCTCAGGGATAGCTGTGCCATGGTTAGCAGTGTACGCAGCCCCGACGGAAACGCAAGTTAAAAACGCCGGCGGCCGGCGCGCCTTGCCGCGGGGCTTCGCAGGGGCTACTTTAAAACCATGGCATTATACGAAACGCTCGCCGAAATCTACTCGGCGATATTCCCCGTGAGCGAGGCGACGGCGGACTTCATAGGCCCGCCCCCGCGCGAAGGGTCGGCTATCATGGATCTAGGCGCCGGCGACGGCGCCCATCTCGCCGCGTTCGCCGCTTTAGGCTGGCGGACGCGCGGCCTAGAGCCCTCCGAGGCCATGCTCGCCGCGGCTTCCCGCCGCCCGAGCGGGCTAGGATTGGCGCGCGGGGGCATGCTGGACCTCGAGCGCCTCCGCGCCGGCGAGGCCTTCGCCTGTATTTGCTGCCTGGGGAACACCCTTCCCCACCTGAACGGCCGGGCGGAGCTCGCCGAGTTCGCCCGTCAGGCCGCCGGCGCCCTCGAGTCGGGGGGCAGGCTCGTAATCCAGCTCCTCAATTACGGCCTGCTCGGCCCCGGCAGCGTCCTTGAGCCGATTCAAGCTGCCGGCTATACCTTCAGGCGTAGCTACCGACCGGCCCCGGACGGTAGGCTCGTCTTCGCCACCGCGCTCCGCGACGAGGCCTCAGGGCGGGAGGAAGAGGACGAAACCCTGCTCTACCCTTTTAAGCCGGCGGAGCTCGAGGCGGCCTTGGCAAGCGCGGGCCTCCGCGTTACGGGGCGCTACGCGTCCTGGTCGCGCGCGCCTTTTAACGCGGATAGCGACCGCATGCTCATCCTCGAAGCTCGTCGGGACTGAGGGCGACGCGTTCGACGAGCGCGCAGCGGCCCGTTTCGTCTATCGTAAACACGGCCCCGCGTATCTCGCAGGGGCCCGAGGCGCATTCCATCTTGAGCGGCATCTGGCTCAGGTTCCGCCGCAGGCAGACGCCGGCGTCCATGCCTATGATCGAGTCGACGGGGCCGCACATGCCCAGGTCGCCGATATAGGCGGCGCCGCGCGGCAGGATACGCTCGTCCATGGTCTGCACGTGGGTATGGGTACCGGCCACGACCGAGGCTCGGCCGTCTAGGTACCAGGCTAAAGCCTGCTTCTCTACGAATGATTCGGCGTGGAAGTCGACGACGACGATGGGCCTGGACGCCGCCGCGCCTGGGTCGCCCAAGCCCGCCTCGGCGAGGCCGTGAGCGGCGAGGACGGCGTCGGCCCCGCGGAAGGGGCAGTCGATGGGCCGCATGCCCTCGCGGCCCTGCAGGTTGACGACCAGCCACCGGACGCCGCCGGCCTCCAGGCTAAGCCAACCCCTGCCCGGCGCGCCCGGCGGATAGTTCGCCGGCCTTAAGACGGGCAAGGGGGAGTCCAGGAGGGCCGCGGCGTCCTTGGCCTCCCAGCTGTGGTTGCCGCCGGTAAGGACGTTTACGCCGGCCTCGATGAGCTTCTCGGCGTCGCGGCGCTCAAGCCCGTAGCCGCCGGCGGCGTTCTCGCCGTTGAGCGCGATCAGGTCGGGGCGGTAGCGGGCCTTGAGGCCGGGCAGGGCCGCGACGACGGCCGCCACGCCGGCCTCTCCCACCGCGTCGCCGAGCATCAGGAGCGTATGCATGGGCCTCCCTTATGCAAAGCGGCCGCCCACCGGGGCGGCCGCCGTATTAGGTCTTGGTTCTAAGACGCCCCGACTTAGCGGGCGTACTCCACGATGCGCGTCTCGCGGATGATCGTCACCTTGATCCTGCCCGGATAGCGCATATCGGTCTCTATCTTCTTGGCTATGCTCTTGCAGAGCTCCTTGGCGTCCTCGTCGGACACCTTCTCGTTGTTCACGAGGATGCGGAGCTCGCGGCCGGCCTGTATGGCGAAGGCCTTGTCCACGCCTGAGAAGCCCTCGGCGATGTTTTCCAGGCTCTCCAGGCGCTTCACGTAGTTGTCCAAGGTCTCGCGCCTGGCGCCCGGCCTGGCGGCGGAGATGGCGTCGGCTATCTGGCAGAGCACGCTCTCTATGCAGTTGGGCTCGACGTCGGCGTGGTGCGAGCCGATGGCGTTGACCACGCGGTGGTCCTCGCCCAGCTTGCGCGCCAGCTCCATGCCCATCTCGGCGTGGTTCTGGTCGGAGTCGGACTCCACGCCCTTGCCGATGTCGTGCAGGAGGGCGCCGCGCTTGGCTAGCTCGCGGTTGGCGCCGATCTCCGAGGCCAGCATGCCGGCGATGACGGCCACTTCCTTGGAGTGGGACAGCACGTTCTGGCCGTAGCTGGTGCGGTAATGCAGGCGTCCCAGGGCCCGGATGAGCTCGGGGTTCATGTTGTGGAGGCCGAGGTCGAAGACGACCTTCTCGCCCTCCTCGAAGATCTTCTGCGATATCTCGCGGGTGACCTTCTGCACGACCTCTTCGATGCGGGCCGGGTGGATGCGTCCGTCGGCGACGAGGCGCTCGAGCGAGACGCGGGCTATCTCCCGGCGCACCGGATCGAAGCACGAGATGACCACCGCCTCGGGCGTGTCGTCGATGATGACGTCGACGCCGGTCAGGGTCTCCAGGGTGCGGATGTTGCGGCCCTCGCGGCCGATGATGCGGCCCTTCATCTCGTCGCCGGGCAGCGAGACGCTCGTGACCGTCACCTCGGCGGTCACGTCGGCGGCCATGCGCTGCATGGTGGTGACCAGGATGTCGCGGGTGCGCTTCTCGGCGGCGGTCTGGGCCTCCTGCTCGATCTTGTTGAGGAGGATCTGGGCGTCGCGCTTGGCCTCGTTCTCGAGGCCTTGGATGATGAGCTTCTTAGCCTCTTCGGCGCTCAGGCCGGAGATGCGTTCGAGCTCCTTGCGGTAGCGCTCCTCTTGGCCGGCCAGCTCCTCTTCTTTTTGCCCGATGACGCGGACGCGGTCGTTGAGCGCGGCCTCATCCTTCTCGAGCGTCTCCACTTTCTTGTCGAGATTCTCTTCCTTCTGGATCAGGCGGCGCTCTAGGCGCTGAATCTCGGCCCGCCGTTCGCGGTTCTCTCTCTCTTGCTGGTTCCGTTCCCTGATGAGTTGATCTTTCGCCTCGAGCAGAATCTCTCTCTTCTGCGCTTCGGCCTGCTTAACCGCTTCTTGCGTTATACGCGCCGCCTTCTGCTCGGCGGCCGTAAGTTGAAATCTGGCGTAAAGCCAGCGGATCATCCATCCCAGGAAAACACCGGCAAGCGGGAGGGCTACGTACAGTATAGCCATGGGTCCTCCTGCTTTAGGTATATAGAATGCAATGGTATTATAGTCATGCGCGGGCCTTTGTCAAGAAATTGAGCTCGTTGACCCGAAGATGAGATCCGGCTATAGTCGAAGTTCGTCCGAGCCGCTTCGCGCCTCCGAACGGCGTCGAGCGAAGCTAGCAGGGTGATGACAAACTCGATGCTTGTCATCACCCTGCAGTGCAATTGCTCGCGCGAGTACCCTCGCGAAAAACCTTGCGGTTTTCTACGCAATAGCCACACTAATGAAGCTGCTGACAAAGGCGCTTTCGCCTTTGTCAGCACCCTGCTAGGCTAGAGGAGCCTCATGTCCCGGAAAATCTACCTCGGCAACCTGAACTAC
>CALKWG010000237.1 GCA_938004315.1 uncultured Spirochaetaceae bacterium | reverse complement strand
GTTCGCCTTCGCCTGGATCGTTGACTTCCCCATGTTCGAGTGGAACGAGGACGAGGGCAAATGGGACGCGGCCCATCACATGTTCACCTGGCCGCAGGAGCGCTACCACGCGACCATGGAGAGCGACCCCGGCTCGGTCAAGGGCGACCTCTACGACCTGGTCCTGAACGGCTTCGAGCTGGCTTCGGGCTCCATCCGCATCCACGACCCCGAGCTGCAGAAGAAGGTGTTCAAGATCGTGGGCTTCGACCCGGCCGACGCGGAGAAGAAGTTCGGCTTCCTGACCGAGGCCTTCAAGTACGGCGCCCCGCCCCACGGCGGCATCGCCCCGGGCCTCGACCGCTTGGTGATGCTCATGGCCGGCCAGACCTCCATCAAGGAAGTCATCGCCTTCCCCAAGAACAGCTTCGCCGTCAGCCCGATGGACGAATGCCCGAACGAGGTGGACCAGAAGCAGCTGGACGAGCTGCACCTATCCGTCCGCTACCCGGACAAAGCTTAAGCGCCTAAGCTCGCTCGCTAGGACGCCGGTCGAGCCCCATGGCCCGGCCGGCGTTTTCTTCGTCTCGACGGCGCGCCTAGGACAAGATAGCGGCTACGAAGCCCTCGGGGCTGCGGGCCTCCAAGGCGGCGCGGCGGCGGCCATCGTCGCGCATGCGCTTGGCTATGGCCGCCAAGAGCTGCAGGTGGGGGCCGCGATCCTCCGGGGAGGAGGCGATGAGGAAGATCAGGCGCGCCGGCTCGCCGTCGGTCGCCTGGAAGTCTACGCCGGCGGGGCACAGGCCCGCCGCCAGGGCCATGCCCCGGACGCCCGTGCTGCGGCAATGGGGGATGGCTATGCCCTTCTCCATCCCCGTGCCCACGGCCGCTTCGCGCGCCAGCACCTCGGCCGCGACGGCGGCCTCGTCGTCCACGGCCCCCGCCCGGGCGAGCTCGGCCACGAGCTCGCGTATGACGCCCTCCTTGTCGGCGGCCTTAAGGGGCAGCGCCACGCAGGAGGGCTTCAGGTAGCGGCCCAGGTCGAAGCCCTCCCGGCCGCCGCCGGCCGCCGCGTCGCGCCTGAGCTCGGGCGGCACGGCCAGCTCGGCGACGCGGGTCACGCGGTCGCGCACGTGCACGATTACCTCATAGAGCAGGGTCTTGGCCACGCCCTCGTCCTGCGGGTCGCAGAGTATCTCCAGGCGCCTGGGCTTGCGGTCCACGGTCAGGTAGACCTCGCCGCGTCGCAGGCGGTAGACGGCGCCCGATATCTCCAGGCGATGGGTGAAGAAGCCGTCCTCCTCCGCCACGCGGATGAGGCCGTCGGTGATGAGGTCGGCCAGCTCCTCGTTGGGCAGGTCCAGAGCCGTAATGGCCGAGGCGCCCGAGCCCCAGGCGCCGCGGGTGCCCGGGCCGCCCCGCAGGGACAGCGAGAGGAGCGGGGCGCCCAGGCCGACCGAGAACACCACCATGACCGCCATGACCTGGAAGGTCTCCAGGGAGAAGTCGCCCAGGGCCAGGCCCACCGAGGCGATGATTAAGGCCACCTCCCCGCGCGGCACGGTCCCCAGGCCTATGCGCAGGGCGCCCCGGCGGTTGAAGCCGGCGGCTAAGGCCGGGAGGCCCGCCCCGGCGAGCTTGGCCACGCCCGAGGCCAGGGCGAAGGCCAGGCCGGGGAGGACGATGCGCGGCTCGAAGAGCACGCGCCAGTCCACCAGCATGCCCATGACCACGTAGAGGAGCGGGACGAAGAACTC
>CALKWG010000236.1 GCA_938004315.1 uncultured Spirochaetaceae bacterium | reverse complement strand
CAAATCCTGCAGATGCTCGCGGCCGGTCGCATCGATTTAGCCATAGGCACCGACCCGAACCTCAGCTACGACCTGGCCAGGCTCGGGCTCAAGGACGCGCTCGAGCCGACGGCCTGGCAGCCCGATTACCGGACCGAGCTCTACGTCGCCGTCTCCGCCCATTCGCCCGCCGCCGCGCTCGTAGGCCGCATCGACGAGGCGATCAAGGCCATGCTGGCGGACGGCACCGTCGAAGGCATACTGAGGCGCTACCGCTAGCCCGGGCCATCGCCCTCGAGCAGGGCGGCCAGGGCCTCGGCGAGCCGGTCGGTCGTGAAGGGCTTGGCCAGGGGAGGCCGTCCGTAGCTATCCGGTAGGAGGTCCGCCGGATAGCCGGAGACGAAGAGGGTCCGTAGGCCGGGAAAGCGCTCGCCCAGGCGTCGGGCCAGCTCGACGCCGGACATCCTAGGCATGACGAGGTCGCTTATGAGCGCGGCCGGCGGCTCGTCCATCCTCGACAGCTCCTCCAATGCCCTGATCGGATCGGCGTAGGCCAGCACTTCGTAGCCCAAGGCCCTAAGCTGGCGCTCCCCGCCGCTAGAGATGCGCGGGTCGTCGTCCACGAGCGCGATGAGCTCGCCTCGGCCGCGCCGACGCGGCCCGGCGCCCTCGGCCTTCGGGACGGCCGAGCCCTCTGCCTTGGGGAAATACAGCTTCATAGAGCTTCCACGTCCCGGCTCGCTGTAAACCTGTATCGACCCGCCGCATTGCTTGACGATGCCGAAGACAGTCGAGAGCCCCAGGCCCGTCCCCTTATCCGGAGGCTTGGTCGTATAGAAGGGCTCGAAGATATGCTCTACGACCGCGGGCGACATCCCGCAGCCGGTATCGGCCACCTCAAGGAGCGCATATTCGCCAGGCCTAAGGTCAGGATGTGCTTGGACGTCCTCGGCGCCGAGGCGCACGGGACGGACGGCGACGACGATCTTCCCGCCGTCGGCTATGGCGTCGCGGGCGTTGACGACCAGGTTCGTCAGGACCTGATCCAGGTGCGCGGGGTCGATGACGACGATCAGGGGCTCGGCGGCCGGCGACATGACGAGCTCGATGGCCTCGGGCAGGAGGCGCTTTAGGAGCGCGTGGGTCGAGGCCAAGGATTCGTTGAGGTCGATCCTGGCCGGATCCGAAGGGCCCTTCCTGGCGAAGGTGAGGAGCTGGCGCGTGAGCCGGGCGGAGCTGCGCACGGCCTCGCGGACGGCCGAAAAGCTCCGGGCGACCTCGCCGCCGGGCTCGGCGTCCAGGAGCCCGAGCTCGCATTCGGCCAAGATGGCCTGGAGCGTGTTATTGAAGTCGTGCGCGATGCCGCCCGCCAAGCGCCCCACCGAATCGAGGCGCTGCAGGTGGAAGGCCTCGTTCTCCGCGCGCTTACGCGCGTCGATATCGCGGATAGAGCTGATAACCTGCAGCCGGCCGCGTATATAGACGGCGGTCAAGGATACCTCGACCCAGAAGGCGCGGCCCTCGCCGTCGCGGGCCCGCCATTCGAAGAGCTGCGGGCCTCGTACGACGCAGGCGTCGAGCCTGTCGAGCGCCGCAGCTTCGTCATAGGGCGCATCGCCTACCAGATGAGCGGCGAAGCCGCCGGGGCCGAGCAGCGCCGCCTCGCTCGTCTTAAAGAGGCTGAGCGCGGCCTTGTTCGCCTCGACGAGACGGGTGCCTCGCCCCTCATGAATCAGGATGGCGTCGCCGGCCGAATCGAAGACCTCCCGATACCGTTCTTCGCT
>CALKWG010000235.1 GCA_938004315.1 uncultured Spirochaetaceae bacterium | reverse complement strand
TCGCCGAACTAGCCCGGCCGAGTTTCGGGCTGGAGCGGCTTTCGGCCAGCTACGATATAGAAGGCGGCGTGGCGACGCTCGACGCCTCTATGACTTCCTTCGTGCCCACGCGGGTCTTTAGGCCGAGCGCCGTCGCGCCCGAGCTCGCCGCATGGCTCTCGGTCGCTTATTCGGGGAGCTTGGCCGTCCGAAGCGACCTGAGCCTCGAAGGCAGCGAAGTAGCCCTAGACCTCCGCGCCACCCTGCCTATCGAGCTGCCCGGCGGACGGGCGCGCGCCAGGCTCGCCGCGCGCGGGGGCCTCGCCGAGCTTCGGGTGAGCTCGGCGAGCCTTACGAACGCCGACCTGGACCTGGGCTTCGCGGGGTCGGTTCGCCCCTTAGATCTGGCGGCCAGCGGCGCGCTGTCTACGCGTTACCGGGCCCGCGGGGAGGCCTTCGCAAGCGCCCGATGGGAGCTATCGGGCCAGGGCGATTCGTGGTTCGCCTACGCGCCGGCCTTAAGCCTCGGAGCCGGCGCGGATCTGGAGCCGGTACTGCAGGACCTCGTCGTCTCCGCCGAACTGGCCGGCGGCGCCCTCGCGCTCTACGTCGACGCGGCCCTGCCGGACGGCTCCGAGCGCTCCGCCGGCCCCGCGGCGTCGGTCTCCGCCGGGGGCGACGCCGGCGACCCCGCGGCGGCCTTTGAACCCTTCGGTTCGGTCGCCTTGCCGCGCATCCGCGCCGAGGCGCGCATCGAGGGCGGCGACGAAGCCTTCGTCGAAGCCGCCTTCAGCCTCGACCCGGCATATCTCGGCGAGGTCGCCTCGAGGACGCGCGGCCTGGGCCTCGAGGCCGCTTTCGGCGTCCTGCGCGGGCTGCGGGTCGGCGGCGAGCTCAACCTCTTCGTCGCGGACGGAACCCTGTCGTACAGCGCCAGTTCGATCCTGCTCACCCACGACGCGCTCTCGCCGGCCTTCGCCCTCCTGTCGCTGGCGGGCAACGCCGAACGGCTCGAGATCAGGCGCTTGGAGGCGAGCGTCGCCGGCTACGATATATCGGGCGGCGCGGGGATCTCGCTCGGAGGGCCGGGCGGAAGGACCTTCGACGCCGGCCTCTCGGTACAGGGCATCTCCTACGAGCTACGGGGCGAGATCGACGACGGCTTCGTCTCGGTACGCGGCTCCTACGGCCTACGCGCCTCGCTCAGCCCTTCGCCCGAGGGCCTGAGCCTGACGATAGGCATGGAGGAGCTGCCGTTACCCCTGCCCGGCGAGCTGGCCACGCTTAGCTTGGAGGCGCGGGCTAGCGTCGAATCCGCCTCTTCATGGCGGGCGACCATCGACCGGGCGCGCTTAGGGCCCGCTTCGCCCGAGGCGTCCCGCTATCCCTTCATCGAAGCCCGGGGCTCGGTAGAGCCGGGCGAGGCGGACCTGCCCTTTTTCGGCGTAAGCGATCGCTACTCCGCGCTCGCGGGCAAGGCCTCGGTCCGCTGGGGCGCGGGCGCGGGGAGCTTGGCCGTCGAGCTCGCCGGGCCCGGCGGCGAAGCCTACGACGTAGAGCTTGGGATATCGCCTGAGGGGCTCGCGGGGCGGGCCGTCGCGCGCTCGTCGCCGCTGGCTCGGCTCCAGGCGCAGGCGCTCGCCGGCTCCTTCGCCGACGCCGAGATCGAACTAGGCGGGCGTCCGGACGATCCGAGCGTTGGGGGCAAGCTGATCCTCAATCCGGGCAGGGCTTCGGCCGGCAGGCCGAGCGGCGCGATCTCGGCGCGCTACGCCTCGTCCGTCATCGAGGTCTCGGACGCATCGCTCGGCTACGCCGGCCAAACCCTCGAGGGCCTGGCCGGACGCTTCGACCTTTCGAGCCTCTCGGGCGAGCTCGCCGGCGCCTTTACGCTCGGGCTCGGCGCGTATCCCTTCCGCGGCCGGGCGGAGCTGCGGACCGAGCCGGACGGCGAGGGCGGCTTCGCCCTTTCCGGGGCGCTCCGGACTCTCTCGGCCGGCGGCGAGGGGCTGCCCGATTGGCCGCTCGAATCCCGCCTGCGGGGCGAGTCGTTCTCCTTAGTCGCCGGGCCGTCGGACGAGCTCGTCGTCCGACGGGAGGCGGGGAACCTCGTCGACATAGCCCTGGCGCCGAGCCTGCCGCTCTCGTTCCGCGCCCGCGGCGTCATCGAAGCCGCACGCATCTCGATGCGGGCCGAGGGCGTCACCCTCGACATGCCGTTCCTCTTTACGCTCCTCGACCTCGGCGTCGTCGGCGCCAGCTCGGGTAAGGCCCGCGGCGAGCTCGTCATACAGGGAGCCCTCGGCGATCCGGAGCTCGAGGGCGCCTTCGAGTTCGAGGACACCTATCTGGTCGTCCCCGATTTCGTGCCCGAGCCCATAGGTCCCTTTACCGCCCCGCTGTATTTTACCGGACGCGGCATGGAGACGAACCAATCGGGCTTAGCCTGCGGGGACTCGCGCATTGACGCCTCGCTGCGATCGGTCATAAGGAGCTGGGTGCCCGCCGAGCTATCCATCTTGGCCGCCTCCTCCGACGGGCTCGTACCGCTCGAAACGAGGCTCTTGGGTATGGATATCCAGGGAGGAGCCCGGCCCGAGCTCAGCATCGAGGTTCGGGATCAGTCCGTCCGTATAGGCGGCACCGTATCGATAGAAGAGGGCGATATCGTACTTACGACCGGCCTCATCGCCCAGGAGGAGGGCGAGGGGGACTCCTTCGGCCTGTCCATCGACCTGGGCCTACGCTTCGGGCGCTCGGTGCGGCTCTATTTCCCCGATCGCCGCCTGCCCTTGCTCTACGGCCAAGCCGATCCGTCCAGCCGGCTCCAGGCGGCGTTCAACGGCGCCTCGGGTAGCTTCTCCCTCCGGGGCGCGGCCAGGCTGCGCGGCGGATCGGTCTTCTACGTCCAAAGGAATTTCTATCTGAGGAACGCGACGATTCAGTTTAACGAGAGCGAGATCGGCTTTGATCCCCTCCTCTCGGTCGAGGCCGAGACCAGGAGCCGCAACGCCGCCGGCCCCGTGCTCATCCTCCTCAAGGCCGAGAATTCTCGGCTATCGGAGCTCAGCTTCCGCATGGAAGCCCTACCGAGCCTAAGCGAGCAGGAGATCCTAGCCCTCCTAGGGCGCGAGCTTTTGGCGGCGGACGAGAGCGGCAGGCCCGATTTCGCCAGGGCCGTGGTCGAGAATAGCGAGCTCATACCGCAGCTCAACTTCCTATCCGCATTCGAGCGTCGGGCCCAACAGCTCCTGGGCTTAGATCTTCTCTTCACGCGGACACTGCTCCTGCAGCGTTGGCTCTACGACCTCTCCGGCCTATCGGGCGCCGCCGAGACGCTTACCCTGGCCGACTATCTGGATAACACCTCGATAACCGCCGGCAAGTACTTCGGCGAATCGATCTACGCGCAGCTCGAACTACGGCTGAAGGAGGAGGGCCTTGCTAACGAGCGTAGCTTGGGGTTAGACTCCGAGCTCAGCCTCGAGTGGCAGACGCCCCACTTTCTATTCAACTGGGGCTTCAAGCCCGAACATCCCGAGGCGTTGTTTGTAACCGATCATAGGTTCTCTGTTTTCTGGCGTATCCCCCTGAAGTGAGGAAGGCAATACGGATGAAACGCTTCATCGCCCTCGCGACCATGTCGCTCTTAGCCCTGTCCATGGCGGTCGCACAGCCAGCGGAGGGCTGGTTTTGGGGCAAGACCATACGAGATATCCGCTTCGAAGGCCTGACCGTCGTCCAGCTATCCGACCTGGATCCCATCGTGAAGGAATTCAAGGGACAGGAGTTCAGCGAAGAGCTGTACGACCGCGTGCTCGGCAGGATCTACGGGCTCGACTACTTCACCGAGGTGATGCCCGAGGCCGTCCCCGGCGACGCCGCCTATTCGAGCCTGATCCTCCTCTTCCGCGTGGTCGAGCGACCGGCGGTAGCCAGCGTCGCCGTGCGCGGGAACCGCGGCCTACGGAGCTCCGAGCTCCTGGACGCCGCGTCCATCAAGCCCAGGACCATATTCAACCAGTCCAGGATACGGCTGGACGAGATAGCCCTACGGCAGCTCTACCAGGGCAAGGGCTACGTCGACGCCCGCGTCTCGACCGAGCAGAGCGCCCGGGCGGACGGCGGCGTCGACCTCGTCTTCGTGGTGGAGGAGGGCCTGCAGCACCTGGTCGAGAGGATAGAGTTCCAAGGCGCCTCGGCGTTCTCCGCCAACGCGCTCAAGGGCGAGCTCGAGCTTAAGGAACGCGGCCTGTTCCAGTCCGGCCAGTTCAGCGAGGCCCGACTGGCGCAGAGCATCACGGCCTTGGAGGCCTACTACAAGAACCGCGGCTTCATAGACGCCGCCGTGCTGGACGTCCGCCGCGAATGGACGGACGACGGCGACCGGACCAGGCGGCTGCGCCTCTCGTTCGTCATCAGCGAAGGCTCGCGCTATCTGTACGGCGGCATGAGCTTCGACGGCAACACGCTCTATACGAACGAGGAGCTGGCGAGGCTCGTCCGCCAGCGCCCCGGCGTGGTCCTAAACTATCAACGCCTCATGGAAGACCAGGGCCGCGTCGCCGACCTCTATTACGATAACGGCTATATCTTCAACGCCTTCGAGCTCGTCCCCGTCCGCGACGAGGACGCCGGCTCCATCTCGTTCGTCCTGCAGATAGCCGAAGGCCCCCAGGCCCTGATCGAACGCGTCGAGTTCCGCGGCAACGTGAAGACCAAGGAGTTCGTGCTCCGCCGCGAGGTGCCCATAGCCGACGGCGAGGTGTTCTCCAAGGCCAAGATCATGGACGGCCTACGGAACCTGTATAACCTGCAGTTCTTCTCGGCGGTCAGCCCCGAATACGAGATGGGCAGCCGCGAACCTTACGTGGTCCTCGTCATCAACGTGACCGAGCAGAGCACGGCCGATATCCAGTTCGGCATCTCGTATATCCCGGCGGCCGACCCGAATAAGTTCCCGCTCATAGGCCTCGTGAAGTGGAACGACCGCAACTTCCTCGGAAACGGCAACACCTTCTCGGCCGGCATCAACGTGAGCCCGGACGCCCAGGACCTGACCTTCAGCTTCCGCGAGAACTGGCTCATGGGCCGTCGCTGGTCGGGCGGGGTGGACTTCACCTTCGCGCATAGCTCCGAGATGGGCATGAGCGACAACGACTTCAACGGCGTCCCCGACCCCTACGCCACCTGGGAGGAGTACGAGGCGGCGAAGCGCTTCGTGCCGAACCAGAGTCTCATGGCCTATGAGAACTGGAGCTTCAGTATCGGGTTCTCGTCGGGTTACACCTTCAAGCTCGGCTTCGGCGACCTGGGTATAGGCGGCGGCTACAGCTTCGGCCTCAACAACAAGACCTACGAAGCGGGCGTCAACAATCCCTTCGAATCGTCGATCAGCGAGAACCTCAACACCTGGCTCCCCTCCAACTCGCTTTTCGCCCGCGCCTTCTTAAACGGGCTGGATATCTGGTACGACCCGTCCAAGGGCTATTACCTGAGCCAACGCCTGAGCCTCGTCGGTTTCCTTCAATCCGAGCAATCCCGCTTCTTGAAGGCGGATACCCGCGCGGAAGCTTACCTGACCTTAGCCGATACCGTGCTCTTCGGTTCCATGCCCTTCAAGGCGGTCTTCGGCCTGCATTCGGGCTTCTCGACCCTCCTACCCTGGTTCGACGGCGAGATCACGGCGAGCGCTTCCCAGAGGCCGCGCATCGACGGCACCTTCAACGCCCGCGGCTGGAACCGGCTCTGGTATACCACCGGCGACGCCATGTGGGAGAACTGGGCCGAGGTCCGCGTCCCGGTCGTGCCGGGCGTGCTGGCCTTCGACGCCTTCCTCGACGCGGCCGCGCTCAAGGGCGCGGACGACGCAGGCCTCCTGAACGTCAGGCGCTTCGTCGAATCGAACAGCTCGGGCATCGGCAACTTCGATTCCGGCGGCTGGGGGAACTTGAGCCTCGAGAACTTCGCCTTCAGCTACGGCTTCGGCATGCGCTTCGCCATCCCGCAGTTCCCCTTCCGCATGTATTTCGCCCGCACCTTCTACATGGGGGAGAGCGGCCTGCAATACGCCAACCCGCGCGGCGATTGGGATTTCGTACTCAGTATCACCATGCCCCTGCAATAAGCGGGCGGGCCGGCCGCTAACGCGGCCGGCTTCGCCTCGACCCCGGAGGATTATTGATGAACCGAAGAATCATCGCCCTGGTCGCGTTCGCCTGCATGGCCGGCGCCGCCTTCGCCCAGCAGATCACGCGCGTCGCGGTCGTGGATATGCAGAAGGTGTACCTGACCTACTTCAAGGATTCGCAGGCCGTGCGGGCCTTCGAGGAGGACAAGCAGCGGGTTCAGGACGAGATCGCGCGCATCCAGGCCGAGATCCAGACCATGCAGGCCCGCCGCCTGGAGCTTCAGCGGGCCAACGACGCCGAGGGCCTCCGCCTTCTAGACGATAACCTCCGCCGCCGCGCCTTGTACCTGCAGGATTATATCAGGGTCAAGCAGGCCGAGCTGGACGCCAAGGCCCAGGCGCTGACCCAGTCCAACTCCTTCGCCCAGGCGCTGTACCGCGCGGTACAGGCGACCGCCGAGCTCGAGGGCTTCTCCCTGGTGTTATCGTCGAGGAATTTAGATTCTATGGGCCCTTCGGTCATCTGGTTCAGCCCGATGGTGGACCTGACCGATAAGGTGATTCAGACGCTCGTAAGCGGCCTATAAGTCGATCGGCCGGTCGCGCCCGTTACGTTAGCCGACGCGCCGAAGGCGACGGCCGGTGGGCGCGGCGCAGTTCGGCGGCGACGGGGGCTTAGGCCTCGTCGCCCTTCGGCTTCCCGGCCTCCGAGGCCAGGATCGAACGCAGGGCCGAAAAGCGGCGTTCGTTCTCCTCCGACAGCTCGATCAGGTCGTCGTGCGCTCCCAAGAGGAGCTCCGTATCCGCCTTGCCCCCCACGGTCTCCATGCCTTCGGGGAAGAGGGGCGCTTCGTCGCTCATGACCACCATCCGCGCGATGCCTATGGTCTTGAGGAGCTTCAGGCAAGTTTCGTTGGCGCGGAGCACCGTTATCGGCTTCTCCGCCGCCCTCAAAAGCCGCTTGTTGAAGCCCACGAGCAGGCCCATGAACGTGGAATCCATATACTCGCAGAGCGAAAGGTCTACGAACACGTTGTCCGGGGCCGGAGGCCGTTCGAGGCGTTCGAAGACGCGGGCCTTGAGCCCGGCGCAGCTGTTGGCGGTGATGTGGCCGAGGGCGCGAATGTAAATCGCGTCTCCGCTCTCTTTCAGTAACAGGGCTTCGTCCACGCTTGGCCTCTCGATTCGTGTAGTCCTTCTCGTTGTATCGTAGTTCAAGTTACCCTATAATGCAACGCCTATGGCCGAGCAGATCCCCCTCCTAGAACAGTATGAACGCGTCAAGGCCGGGCACCGAGACGATATCGTCTTCTTCCGCCTAGGCGATTTTTACGAGATGTTCTATCAGGACGCCGTGGAAGCGAGCTCGCTCCTTAACCTCACCTTGACGAGGCGGCAGGACGCGCCTATGTGCGGCGTCCCCCACCACGCCGCCCGCGGCTATATAGCCAAGCTCCTCAAGGCCGGTAGGAAAGTCGCCATCTGCGAGCAGCTTTCCGCGCCCGGCAAGGGCAAGGGCGTCATCGAACGGGCCGTCGTCGAGCTCATCACGCCCGGCTCGGCGGTGGAGGAGGACTTCCTCGAGGCGCGCGCCGATAGCTACCTGGTCGCCTTCGGTATCCTCGGGGAGACGCTGTCCTTGGCCTGGGCCGAGGCCTCCACCGGGGAGTTCAAGGCCCTGTCCTTCCCCGCTAGCGACGTCGGCCGCCTGCGGCGCGAGCTCTACGCCCTGGCGCCGAAGGAATTGGTCGTCAGGCAATCGGCGCTCGACGCGCCGGCCATAGCCGAGCTCGCGCGCGAATACCGCGGCGCGGTCGTGAACAAGCTGCCCGATTGGAGCTTCTCGGTCGAGCAGGGCAGGGCGACGCTCGCGCGCCATTTCGGCACCCAGAGCATGAAGGGCTTCGGCTTCGAGGACGACGACCCCGCGCTCGCGGCCGCCGGCGCCGCCTTGGAATACTTGGCTCAATCCACCCGCTCGCCCCTCGGGCACGTCCGCGCCCTCAAGTCGGCGGCCGCGCTCGATTACCTGGCCATCGACGAGTCAAGCCAAAAGAACCTGGAGCTGGATCGCAACCTACGCGACGGCGGCCGCGCGCTCACTCTCCTCGATACCTTGGACTATACCAGGACCTCGATGGGGGCGCGGGCCCTCCGCCGGCGGATCCTTCGGCCCCTGATCGACGCGCCGTCCATAGAGCGGCGCTTAGACGGGCTCGAGGCGCTCTATCGCGACCAACGCGCCTTGGAGCGTCTCCGACGCGGCTTGGGAGCCTGCCTCGACCTCGAGCGCCTGGCGGCGCGCCTGGCCATGGACAGGGCTAACGCCCGGGATATCGTCGCCGCGGCCGCTACGGTCGCCGCCGCCCTGGCCCTGGACGAAGGGTTGCCCGAGGCCGCGCGGCCGACGCTCGGGCTCTTCGACCGCGGGGAAGGATCGTCAGGCGGCGACGGGCCGTCGCGCTCGGCGTTCCTGGCCTTCGTCGAGCTCGCGCGGGGCGCCCTCGACCCCGAGCCTTCCCCCGCCTTGAACGAGGGTAAGCTCATCGCCTCCGGCTGGGATGAGGAGCTCGATAGGCTGCGCGGCCTCCGCGACGACGCCCACGGCCTCCTCGAAGCCTACCTCGAGGAAGAGCGGCAGGCCACGGGGCTTTCCGGCCTCCGGGTCCGCTATAACCGCGTCATCGGCTACTACCTGGAGCTTTCGAAGAACGCGGCCGCCCGCGTGCCGCCCCATTTCATCCGCAGGCAGGGCTTGGCTAACGTCGAGCGCTTCAGCACCGAGCGCTTAGCTGCGCTCGAGTCGGACATCAACGGGGCCTCCGAGCGCATCGTCGAGCTTGAGCGTACGCTATTCCTGGGCCTGCGGGAGCGCTTCAAGCTCGACGCGCCGCTCCTCAAGGACTTAGCCGAGGGCCTGGCCGAGCTCGATTGCCAGGCGAGCCTGGCCTGGGCCGCTACCTGCCGGGGCTACGCGCGCCCGAAGGTCGACGGCTCGAAATCGATCGAGATAACGAACGGCCGCCATCCGGTCGTCGAGGCGCAGCTGCCGGCCGGCGAGTTCATACCCAACGGCCTGTCGCTGGACGCCGCGGGCACGAGCTTCGGCATGATCACCGGCCCGAACATGGCCGGTAAATCGACCTACCTGCGCCAGAACGCCCTCATCGTCATCATGGCCCAGGCCGGCTCCTTCGTGCCGGCTGAAAGCGCCCGCATAGGCCTCGCGGACCGGGTCTTCTGCCGCGTCGGCGCCCAGGATAACCTTGCCCGCGGCGAGTCGACGTTCCTCCTCGAGATGCACGAGACGGCGAGCATACTCAATAACGCCAGCTCACGGAGCCTCGTCATCATGGACGAGGTGGGCCGGGGCACCGGCACGCTCGACGGGCTCTCGATCGCCTGGGCGGTGAGCGAGTACATGCTCGACGCGGTAGGCGCAAGGACTCTCTTCGCGACCCATTACCATGAGCTCACGGCCTTGCGGCATCCCAAGCTCGTCGACCTGTCCATGGCCGTCGAGGAGCGCGAGGGCGAGGTGATTTTCCTAAAGCGCCTGGTCTCGGGACCGGCCGCCGGCTCGTACGGCATCCACGTCGCCGGCATAGCCGGTATCCCGGCGCCGGTCATAGCCCGCGCGCGGGAGCTCCGCGCCCAGCTCGAGGCCCAGGAACGCGAGCTGCCCGTCGGCCTCGGCGCCGCCGACGGGGCGGCCTACGCCGAGGCGGTCGCGCCGGCCGCGGTCGCGCCGCCCCGTTCGGCCGATCCCGGCTCGCTCTTCTCAGCGGAGGAGCTCGCGCTGGCGGAGCTGCGATCCATCGACCTGGATCGTTTAAGCCCTCTCGAGGCCCTCAACCGCCTCGCCGGCCTGCAGAAATCGCTCGGCGGACGCAAGCGGGGCTGATCGGCGGGCGTATCCTCTCGTATGGCACGCTGCCTACAGGCCCTCCTAGGATCCGTCGCGCCCCTATCCTGCGTCATCTGCGGGCGCGCGATGCCGACGCCCGCCCCGTATCCCCTCTGCGTAGCCTGCGCAGCCGCGTTGCCGCGCATCCGTGCGCCTCGGTGCTCCCGTTGCGGCAAAGGCCTCATCAGCGAGGACGGCCTCTGCATGCGCTGCCGCAGGTCGGCCTATGATTTCGACGCCGCCTATCCGCTTTTTATGTATGCGGCCGCGGCGAAAGAGCTCGTACAGGCCTACAAGCTCGGCGGGAGGCGATCGCTGGGGCTCTTTTTAGCGGCCGAGCTCGAGGGAGCATACCGGGGGCGATGGGATGGCCTGACTATCGTACCCGTGCCGCCGAGCCCCGGAAAGTTACGCAAGAAAGGCTGGGATCAGGTGGCGACGATCGCCGCCGCGCTCAAGGCGCGGGGCCTGCCGGTCAAGGCCCTCCTCCGCCGAGCCCCCGGAGGCGCGGCCCAAAAGAGCCTTGATTTCGCGGGACGAGCCGCCAACCTGAGCGGGCGAATTCTGCCCAGGCGAGGCCGCCGGCCTCGTATAGTCCGCGGCGAATCGTTCGTGTTGCTGGACGACGTCTTGACGACGGGCGCGACCTTGAGCGAATGCGCTAAGGTCCTCAAGGCCGGCGGCGCGTCGGCCGTCTACGGCTTGGTCGTCGCGGCCGATTAATCGTCCGCTCGCTGCCCGCCGCATTGCCGCGCGTATGTATTGACGAAAACCCCCGTCGCGGCTAGTATAGCGGATAGACATGGTTTTTCTTATCGGAGTTAAGAAGAGTCGTTCCCGCGACTCTTTTTTTATAGGTATATGACGGAGTCAGAAGCACTCTATACCGATATAGCCCCGCTCGTCGGAACGATCGGGCTCAAACTCGTGGACCTGACGGTCAGCCGCCATAAGCGGAGCGTCCAGGTATCCGCCGTGGTCTACGCCCCGGCCGGCACGGGTATCGACGAATGCGCGAGGGCCCATCGCCTCATGCAGCCCTTCCTGGCCGAGCGCCTCGGCACCGAGGATTACCACCTTGAAGTGGCCTCGCCGGGCATAGACCGGGTCTTGAAGCACGCGCGCGAATACGCCGTCTTCGCCGGCCGCGGCATGCGCCTCCTCCTCGAAGGCGGCGAGCGCGTCGAGGGCGTCCTGGTATCCGTCGACGGAACCGCCTTGCTCCTCCGTACCCCGTCCGGCGAGCGCTCGCTGCCGCTCGCCTCGATCATAAAAGCGAAACTCGATTCTTCCCAGGAGGGTAGGTAATCCATGGCTTCAGATATGGCAGAGGCTATACGCCAGCTCATATACGAAAAGGGCATCTCCGAGGATCTGGTCCTCAAGACTATCGAGGACGCGCTGATCGCCGCGTATAAGAAGCGCTACGGCACCGCGGAGAACGCGGTCGTCCGTTTCAAGGAAAATTTCGAAGGCGTGGAGATACTCTCCAAGCGCACCATCGTCGCCGACGACGATTTCGAAGATCCCGTGCTCGAGATCGAGCTATCCGAAGCCAAGGAACTGGCCGACGGCGCCGAGGTCGGCGATATCCTCGAGATCCCCATAGATCCTACCGAGTTCGACCTGCACGAAGTCATGTTGGCCAAGCAGACTACCAGGCAGTCGCTGCGGGAAATATCCAGGGACACGCTCTACGCCGAGTTCAAGGCCAAGCAGGGCGAGATCATCATCGGCTACTACCAGCGCGAGAAGAACGGCAACATCTTCGTCGACCTGGGCCGCGCCGAAGGCTACTTCCCCAAGAAGTACCAGTCGCCGCGCGAGATCTACCGCCCCGGCGAGCGCATCAAGGCGTTGATCGCCGACGTGACCAAGGCCGGCCCCCAGATCGTCCTGTCGCGCACCCATCCCGAGTTCGTCCAGAAGATCCTGGAGCTCGAGGTGCCGGAGATCTACGACAAGACCGTAGAGGTGTTCAAGATCGTCCGCGAACCGGGCTACCGCACCAAGATCGCCGTCTACTCGCATCGCGACGACATCGATCCCGTGGGCGCCTGCGTGGGCCTCAAGGGCATACGCATCCAGAACATCATCCGCGAGCTCGAGGGCGAGAAGATCGACGTCCTCAAGTACGAGGTCGACCCGCGGCGCTTCATACGAAACGCGCTGTCGCCCGCCGACGTACGCGAGGTCTACGTGCTGGACGAGGGCAAGAAGAGCGCCCTCGCCGTCGTGGACGAGAGCCAACTCTCGGTCGCCATCGGCAAGCAGGGCATGAACGTACGCCTGGCTAACCGCATGTGCGACTGGAACATAGACGTGAAGACCGAGGAGCAGTTCCGCGAGATGGACTTGGGCTCCGAGGCCAGGCGCGCCGCCTCCAGCCTCTTCGGCGAGGATGAGGAAGAGCTCCTGAGGCTCGACGAGCTCCCGGGCGCGGACGGCCGCGTGGTAGCCGCCCTGGCCGGCGCCGGCGTCGAGATGATCGAGGACTTCCTGGCGCGCGGGGACGAGGAGCTCCTGGCCGTGGAGGGCGTTGCCGCCGCCGACCTCGAGGCGCTCCGATCGGTCATCGAAGAGAACGTAGAGATCATAGAAGAGGAATTCGAGGACGTCGCCGAGGAAGCTCCCGTCGAGGAGCCGATCGAGGAAGAAGCCGAGGCGGAGCAGTACGAATGCCCCGACTGCTCGGCCTTGGTCACCCCGGATATGTCCCATTGCCCGCAGTGCGGGGTCGCCCTGTCCTTCGAGTACGAGGACGAGGACGCGGCCGACCAGGAATCGTAAAGGTGAGCTATGTCGGATACGAACGAGAATAAACCTAAGCCCGTCCTCATTAAGCAGCCCAAAGCCAAGCCCCAAGAGGAGGCGAGCCCCGTTCCCGCCGCGCCCGCGGCCGACTCGGCTGAGAAGCGCAAGGTCGTCGTGGTCAAGAAGCGCCCGACGGCTGCGTCGCCCGCCGGTACGGCCGCCGGTACGACCGCCGGCCCGGCGACGGCCCAGCCCGCGGCCGCCCCCGCCGCCAAGAAGCCGGCGGCTAGGGTGGTGGCCCACCATGAGGCCAAGGGCGAGCCGCCCGTAGCGGCGGCCGACCAGGCGCCGGCCGCCGCCCGCGAGCACAAGCCCGCCGAAGAGCACGCGGCCCGTCCGGTAAGCCATCGGCCCGCCGCCCCGCGCCCCGCGCCCGAAGGCGGCTCCGATAATCTGCGTTCCACCCGTCCGGCCGGCACCGGCCCCCGCGTGGTCGGCCGCGTAGGCGGCTACAGGCCGCCCGTCGGCTCCGGCTCCGGCTCCGGCTCCGGCTACCAAGGCTCTCGTCCCCAGGGCTCCGGCGGCTACCAGGGCCAAGGCCAGGGCGGAGGCTATCAAGGTTCCGGCCAAGGCGGCTACCAGGGCCAGGGCTCCGGCCAGGGCGGCGGTTATCAAGGCCAGGGCGGCTATCAGGGCTCGCGCCCCGCCGGCTCGGGCTATCAGGGCAGCCGCCCCGCGGGTTCGGGCTACCAGGGTAGCCGCCCCGCCGGAACGGGCTACCAGGGTAACCGCCCCGCCGGTACCGGCTACCAGGGCTCCCGCCCCGGCTACGGCCCCAGGCCGGCCGGAGGGCCGGGCGGCCCCGGCGGCCGCCCCGGATACGGCGGCCCGCGCCCGGGAGGCTTCGGCGGCGGCCCCGGCAGGGGCGGCCCCGGCGCCCCGCCTCCGGCCGGCGATAAGAAGCCGGTCTCCAAGCGCTTCGTCAAGGCGAAGAAGCCTTCCTATCAGAAGAAGGAAGAGAGCCTCGAGC
>CALKWG010000234.1 GCA_938004315.1 uncultured Spirochaetaceae bacterium | reverse complement strand
CCCGCCGGCCTCGGCCTCATGGCCAGCTACGGCGCCGGCAAGTTCCTGGCCGAATTCCTGACCGGCGGCTTCGCGGCGCTGGTGTTCAAATTCTACGAGACCGAGGCCGGCCTGGGCGCCGGCGCCGTGGCCGTCGGCGTGATCCTCTATTCCCTGTGGAACGCGGTCAACGACCCCCTCATCGGCTTCTTCACCGCCCGCCCCACGCGCCTGGCCGCCCGCCTAGGGCGCCGCTTCCCCTGGATACTCTTCGGCACCCTGAGCTCCGCCGGGGCCTTCTTCCTGGTCTTCGCCCCGCCGGGGGGCCTACGGGGCGCGGGGCTCTTCGCCTGGTTCCTCGCGGCCATCTGCCTCTACGACGCGCTCTACTCCACCTGGGAGCTCAACTACCAGTCCCTCTTCGCCGACCGCTTCCGCGCCAAGGAGGAGCGGGCCAAGGCCGCCGGCATCGGCACCCTCATCGGGGTGTTCGGCATCGCGGCGGGCGCCGTGACGCCCACCCTCATCGTGCGCTACGGCGATCCGGCAAGCTACGCCCTGAACGGCGCCGTCTTCGCCGTCGCGGCCGGCCTCCTGGCCCTGCTCATGCTGCCGGGCGTCCGAGAGAGCCCCGTCATGATCAAGCGCTACCTGGACCAGGAGGCGGGCCGCGCCGCCGCGCCTTCGTTCTGGGCCCTCCTAAAAGAGGCCTTCGGCTTCCGCGACTTCATGGCCTTCATCCTCCTCTTCCTCTTCTACCAATCGGCCACCCTGTCCATGACCGCGTCCATACACTACGTGGGCGACTACGTCCTAGGCCGGAGCACCACGCTTATCTTCGCCGGCATGCTCGTGGGCGCCCTCCTGTCCGTGCCCCTGTGGCTGGGCCTGGGGCGGCTGGTGCGGAGCCGCCAGAGGCTCCTGGCGCTCGCCGCGGGCGCCATGTCCCTGCTCTGCCTGCCCCTCTTCTTCGCGACGAGCTACCTGGGCTACGTGGCCGCCATGGCCGCCTGGGGCCTGGCCTTCGGCGGCTTCTGGCTCATGATGACCCCCGCCATGGCCGACGTGATAGACGAGATCGTCGTCGTCACCGGCCGGCGCGACGACGGCGTGGTCCTGGGCTTCCGCGCCTTCTTCGGCCGCCTGGCCTACGCCATGCAGGCCCTGAGCTTCTGGGCCATCCACGAGCTGACCGGCTTTAGCGCCGACCCGCGCTCGGCGAGCGCCGTCCTTGGCATACGCGCCCACCTGGCCCTCGTGCCCGCCGCCTTCCTGGCCGTAGGCCTGGTCGTCTTCCTCCTCCTCAATACGATGGACGCCGACAAAGCCCGGCGCCTGCGCGACGAGCTCCTGGCGCGCGGCTTGTAGGAAGGCTGTAACGCAAGGGTGCGATCTTTCGGGGGCCGCCATGTAAAGCGGCATCGGACGCTTTCGGTCAGACGCGGCCCCCGGCCCGAGCCTCCTCGCGGGCTGCGGGGTCTCGGGCCTCCCCCTTAAGCTGATTGACGCGCTCAAGCATTCCGGGCTAAGGTGCATATCATGATAATGATTATCATCACCAATAAGATCGATGGGCGGCGGGAGCCGCCCCGTAGCTAAGGAGCCCCCATGAAGCGCATAGCCCTCTCCCTTATCGCGTTCGCCCTCGTCCTGGCCTTCGCCGGCTGCGCAAGCGCTCCCGCCTCGGCGCCCCTCTCGTATGAGGACGGCGCCTATCGCGGCGTCTACGGCGAGGCCGACAACCAGGTGACCGTCGAGCTCAGCCTGAAGGACAACATCGTTACCAAGATATCGTATCGCAACCTCGCCTACGGCGGCGTCAATTACCGCTCCTCGACGGATGAGCGTATCGTGAACCTGCGGAACCAATACCAGGCCTTGATCGCCCACCTCGTCGGCAAGGACATCCGCGATAGCCTGCCCGAGCTGTATAAACCCGGCCAGATCGTCGACGCGGTCGGCGGCGCTACGCTCCGCTCCGCCAAGGTGATCTCCGCGATCCGCGACGCCCTGAACCGCGGGGTGTACGCGTACTAGGCTTTTATAGGCCGCGGCGACCCGTCGCGTGCCTTGCGCGGCCGAGCCGCGCCGCCTATGCTAGAATCGCGGCGGCGCGCGCCAAGAGGCGCGCCTCGATCGGGGAGGCCGCGGCATGTCATCGAACGGGCGATCGCAAGTAGCGCCCCTTGACCTCGTCGCCTACGGCTCGGGCAACTTCGCCACGGGCGCGGCCATGCAGACCCTGGGCACCTACCTGGTCTTCTACGCCACCGCCGTCCTGGGCCTGCCCGGCGGCGCCGTGGGACTCATGGTGGGCTTGAGCATACTGTGGGACGCCGTCACCGACCCGCTCATGGGCTACCTCTCGGACCGCACCGGGCACGGGGGGCTGGGGCGGCGCCATCCCTACCTGATAGCCGGCGCCCTGGCCATAGCCTTGACCAACTTCCTTATATGGAACGTCGACCGGAGCCTCGGGGCGGCCGGGCGGCTGGCGCTCCTTACGGCTTGGGTGCTCCTCTTCAAGACCGCGATGACGGTCTACGTCACGCCCTACTCGGCGCTCGGAGCCGAGCTGTCTACCGACTACAACGAGCGCACCTCGATACAGGCCGTGAAGTCGGTCTTCTTCATCCTGGGACTGGCCTTCGTGTCGGTCGCGGGGCTCTATTGGTTCTTTAGGCCCACGGCCGATTATCCGACTGGCCAGCTCAACCCCGCGGCCTACGAGGCCATGGCCCTGGCTAGCTCGATCGCGGTGCTGGCCTCGGCGGCCCTCTGCGCCTTGCTGACCCTGAAGTACGTGCCGCGCATACGCGACCGCGACCGGGCCTTCCCGCACCGCGCGCCCGAAGGACTCAAAGCCTCGTTCGCCCGCGCCTTCCTAAACCGACCCTTCCGCCTGGTGATGCTCGCCTACACCTTCAGTAACCTCTCCTCCGCCCTGATGTCCAACCTGG
>CALKWG010000233.1 GCA_938004315.1 uncultured Spirochaetaceae bacterium | reverse complement strand
AGATAAGGCGTAAGCGGGTCGAGGAGACGCTGCGGCACGAGGTGTCGCAGCTCCTGGCCCGGAACGAAGTCAAGGATCCCCGCGTCGACAGTTTCCTGTCGATCACCCGCGTCGAGGCGGCGCGGGACGGCTCGCACGCCAAGCTCTACGTGTCGACCTTCAAGGAAGGCGACGCGCTCGAAGCCGGCGTGGCGGGCCTCAACCGGGCCGCCGGCTTCATCCAGTCGGCGGTCGGCAAGCGCCTGCGCATCCGCCTAACGCCCAAGCTGATCTTCGTAGCCGACCCGGGGATCAAGGAAGGCTTCGAAATGGGCGAGAAGATCAAGGACCTCTTTACATGAGCCCGTCGGACGCCGCTGCCGGCGACGGCGCGGCGCTCGAAGGCTTCTGCGTCGTCGATAAGCCCTCGGGCCTCACCTCGCATAAGCTCCTCGCCTCGATGAAGCGCTCGCTCGGCTCCAAGGCCAAGCTCGGCCATGCCGGCACGCTCGACTCCTTCGCCAGCGGCGTCCTCATCACGCTCTTCGGCCGCTATACCCGCCTCTCGGACTACTTCATGTCCGCCGGCAAAGGCTATGAGGCCGTGGTGCGTTTCGGCGCCGAGACCGATACCCTGGACCCGGACGGGACCGTCGTCGCCGAAGGCCCGCTTCCGACCCGCGAGGCGCTCGAGCGCGCCTTGCCGATCTTCCGCGGGGCGATCATGCAGGCGCCTCCGGCTTATTCGGCCGTGCACGTCGACGGCGAGCGCGCCTACGAGCGAGCCCTGCGCGGCGAGGACGTGGCGATGAAGGCGCGGCCGGTGACGATCTCGACCTTGGATCTGCTGTCCTTCGACGGCGCCGAGGCCTCCCTACGAATCGCCTGCTCCAAAGGCACCTATATACGGAGCCTGGCGCGCGACCTAGCCCTGGCCTGCGGAAGCCGCGGCCACCTGGTCGCGCTCAGGAGGACCTTCTCCGGCCCCTTCCGCGCGGAGGACGCTATCGCGCCCGCGGCGGTAGGGGCCGCCTCGATGCGTCGCCTGGACGAGGCCCTGGCCCGCGGCCTAGGCCTCGCCGCGGTTCGGCTCGGCGCGGAGGCGGCCCGCAACTTCGCCCGAGGCATGCCGCTCTACAAGATAGAGGAGTTCAAAGCCGCGGCTAAGGCCGCGACGCTCCAGGCCGCGGAGGCCGCCGCCGATCCCGCCCCGCTAGCCGCGTTCGGCCAGGACGGCGCGCTCTTAGGCATCGTTCGCCGAGACGGCGCTCGCCGAGACGGCGCTCGCCGAGACGGCGCCCGCCGCGACGGCGGCGCCTGGCGCTACGCCTTCGTGCTCGAGGGCAGCGCATGAGGGTGCTGTCCTGGGAGGAGGCGACCGGCTCGTCAGCCGGCGTCGAAGACTCGGCGTTGACCATCGGCGTCTTCGACGGCGTCCATAAGGGCCATCAAGAGCTCGTGCGGCGCGTCGTCGCAGGCGGCTTAAGGCCCGTGGCCGTCACCTTCACCGCCCATCCCAAGCTCGTCACCGCCCCCGAGCGCTTCGGCGGG
>CALKWG010000232.1 GCA_938004315.1 uncultured Spirochaetaceae bacterium | reverse complement strand
TTCGTTCGCGCTCGCGACCTTCCTTCAATCCCTGCCTTGGGCGGCCGTCGGAGCGGCCGTCGCCATAATCCTCTCGGGGCTCGTAGCCGGCGCGGCCTCCCGGCGCCTGCTCGACGATATCCGCAAGGCCGGCGCGGGGGACGCGGCCGGCGACCCGGGCTCCGGGGCCTTGTTCTTCAAGGAGACCGAGGCCATCAGGACGGCCGCCGCCCTGGCGGCCTCGCGGATCCGCGCCAAGGACGAGGCGAACGAGCGGCTCGAAGCCTTGAACGCGCGCTTGGCCAATACCCTGGACGAGCTGTCGAAGGCCCAGGCCGCCCTGGTCGAGTCGGAACGCCTCGCCGTACGCGGTACCATGGCGGAGGCCATGGCCCATGAGCTTAATAGCCCCATAGCCGCCGCCGACTCGGCGGCCGGGAGCGCCGCCTCCGCCGCTTCGGATATCTTGGGCTACATCTCCGCCCATCCCGGCTGGGATCCCGATAGCGCGGCCAGCGCCAAGGCCCTCAGGGCCGCCGCCGAACGCTACGACCCCGCCCGGGCCCTGACGGGACCCGATAGGCGAAAGGCCTCGCGCCGCCTCGAGGAGCTCCTAGCCGGGCTCGCGGAGGCTAAGGGGAAGGCCCCAGCCTCGGCCGACCGGGCGCCGGCCGAGACCGCGCCGGCCAGCCTGGCCGTACGACTGGTGGACCTGGGGCTCGAGTCGGCGGGCGAACGGGAGGTAGCGCCGTTCTACGGAGCCGCCCCGGAGGCCGCGCTCTCATGCCTCTCGGCCGCCGAGATCATCGCCTCATGCCGCGTCGCCCGGGCGGCCATGGCTAAAGCCCATTCGGTGGTGCTCACGATGAAGTCGGCCGAACCGGATCGGGGAGGCGCGCGCAGCCTGGACCTATCGGCGGCCGCGGAGGAGGCCCTGGCCATGCTCTACGTCCGGTCTAAGAGCGGCATACGCCTGGAGCTCAAGGCGGCCGAGGGGGTACGCGTCGCCGCCGATCCCCAGGCGGCGCAACGCCTCGCCATGGGCCTCTTGGCCAACGCGATGGACGCCATGGGCTACCGAGGGAGGCTGGCGGTGCGCGTCTACGCGAAGGCTGGCAGGGCTGCGCTCGAGGTCGAGGACTCGGGGCCGGACATACCGGCCGCCCTTATGGGCTCCCTATGGTCCCCGGGCTTCCCCGAGCGGCTGCGCGCGGCGGGCTCGGCCCGCGGGGGCTTGGAGCTTCGCGAGCTTAAGGAGACGGCGGCGGCCATGGGCGGCGACCTGCAGTGCGCGAGCGCCCCCGGCAGGACCATCTTCACCCTCTATCTTCCGCTCGAAGCGACGGGCGTTTGAGCCGTGAAGAAGGGCGTCATCCTCGTAGACGACGAGGCGATCATCGTATTGGCGCTCGCCAGGGAGCTGGCCGCCGCCTTGGGGCCCGGCTTCCGCGTCGAGACGGCGCTTAACGCGCGCGAGGCCTTAGAGCTGGCCGACGAGCTCGACGAGGAGGGCTGCGGCGTCGGCGTCGTGGTCTCGGATTGGCTCATGCCGGGCATGAAGGGCGACGAGCTCTTGGCGATCATGAGGAGGCGCTACCCGGACGCGGCGCTCATCATGGTCACCGGCCAGGCGGAGGACGAGGCGGTCGAGCGGGCGGTCTCCGAGGCCGGCATCCTGGCCTGCGTGCGTAAGCCCTGGCGGGGCGCCGAGCTCGTAGCCCTGGTCAAGGCGGCCGCGGGGCGTTGACCGGCCGCCGACGCCCGCCGTATGATGCGTCATGCAGAAACGCTCATCCCGTGATATTCCTATAGCGCTCAT